>JAFQQW010000004.1 GCA_017410375.1 Clostridia bacterium
ATACTACTGCTGCGGTCCGATATATACATTCACCAACAGCTTTCTTTCTATCCCCTCTGCCCGTGTGCGGATTCTGGGACTTCAGCTTTTTAAGTACGATATAAAAGGCTTTTTGCACTGGGGCTTAAACTTTTATAACACCGCCCACTCCATTTACACCATTGACCCGTATCTGACCACCTCTTCGGACGGCTCATTCCCCTCGGGTGATGGGTACATTCTGTATCCGTCCAAAACCGGTGCATACACATCCTTGCGTGCCGAAATTACATACCAGGCAATGCAAGACATCCGTCTTTTGGATGCCTTGGCACAAAAAGTCGGCAAAGACAAAGCTGTAGAATTAATAGACGAGCTTGCAGGCTGTGATTTGCAATTTGACCAATACCCCATCTGCAATCAGCTTTACGAAAATTTACACGACAAGATTTGTGAGCTTTTAACTAAATAATACGAAACCGTCGAACATCAGTTCGACGGTTTTAGTTTATACCGGGAAGGACTTGTGCCTGTTATTTTTTTAAATTCACGACTAAAATGGGTTGCATCCGAAAAGCCCGACTGTCGAGCGACCTCAGAAACCGAATACATCTGCGATTGTAAAAGCGTCTTTGCGTGGCTGATTTTTAAATCGTTTATATATTTAATGGGCGAAACACCATAAAAACTTTTGAAAAGCTTTCGAAAATACACCGCCGAAACGCCACATCGATCTGCTAATTTTTCCACACACAATTCACCACTTAAACAAGTCCGATGCATTGCGTCCACCGCAGGCTTTATGATTTCAAATTTTTCAGACGGCATATACTCCGAAAAATATTGCTTCATCAAAATATAAATCAATCCATAAAGCTCCGCTTTGCACTTTATATTTTCTTCGTTTTTCTGCATTTTCCACGCATTTGCTGCCCGTTGGAAGCATTTTTCGGCATCCGCACAATTTTTAAGTTGCATTACAAAAGGCGGAAAAGTAATATCCTCATCTAATTCAAAATTTATCGCATAACAATCGCCGATTTTCCGACACGCCACTTCATAAAACGAATGCTTCGGTAAATAAATAATGCTACCTGCCTGTACCCGAAGAGATGTTCCATTCTGAAAAATATAATCCTTATCCCCTGCCATATGCAGTGCTAAACCGTGATTGAGTCTATCCTTATGTATCGCTTTGTCATAGGAAGCCTGCAGATAATTTACAAAAACAATTTTGGTTATGTTAAAATCATAATTCATAAATTTATCCATAAAACCACCTCGCTTGCATTATATACTTTTGTTTTGAAAATGTCAAGTTGTTTTGTTTTTCCTATTCCATTTTTCGCAGAATAAGCTATAATGTAAGAAAAAGGAGGTTTTATTTATGCAATATATTAAGGATGCAGATTATCAATACATTTCAAACAAATACCACGATACCACAAAACCTTTTAATTCCTTAGCCCGTTTTATTCGCCACGACGAAATTTTCAACCCCGAAACCGGCATGGACGGTGATGAAATTATAAATCAGCTTTTGATTTTGGACGAAAGCACCGCAAATCTTCCAAACCCCATACGCATGGCAAAGGCTTTTGCTTTCGTTTTAGAGAACACAAGAATTGCCTGCGACCCGAGAGATATTTTCCCTGCAATCAACACGATGGATCGCCCCCTTGATAAAACCGTCATTAAAAATAGGAACGACGAAGTGTTCCTTAAAATCATTCCCGAAATTGATGAAAAACGAAATTTTTACGGACGCACAGGCGCAGCTACCTTGTGGCCGGATTTCAGCCACAGCGTACCCCATTGGGAAATTCTGTTTGAACTTGGTTTTTTGGGTTTGCTGAAAAAAAGCGAAGAAATACGTGCAAGCAAAACTTTAGATGCTGAACAAGATGCTTTTTATGAAAGCATAAAAATAACCTATGAGGCGGTACTGCATTTAATTGACCGCCTGCAGACGCTTGCAAGCACCACAAAAGGCTCGGAAAAGCTTGCGCAAGCACTTAAAAACATACGAAACAACCCACCCGCTTCCTTTTATGAGGTCTTACTTTTGGATTATATTTATTTTATTGTCAGTGAGCATATTAACGGTATGCAGGCACGCTCAATCTGTAATTTTGACAGGGTTTTGTACCCCTACTACAAAAAAGATTTGGAAAAAGGCGTAACCGAACAAGAACTTAGCACCGATTTAGCTTATTTTCTGTTACAGTTTACTGCAATCGGCAATTATTGGGGACAGCCGGTGTATTTAGGCGGTTGCAATGCAGACGAAAGCACCGTTATCAATGAGTTTTCTTACATCTTTCTGGATGTGTATGACCAAATGGAGCTTTTAAATCCCAAAATACAGATAAAAGTAGCAGACAGTACCCCAAAAGCATTTCTTTTAAAAGCGTTGGATATGATTCGCCGTGGCAGAAATTCCATTGTATTTGTTTCAGATGCCACCATACGAAAAGCTCTGATGCAATCGGGTGCAACCTTTGAGCAAGCTCGCCTTTGTGATGTAAAAGGCTGTTACGAGTATGCAATACAAAACGAAATGCACACAGATATGAACTATATCAATCTGGTAAAACCTTTAGAATATGCGTTGCATCGCGGTTGCGACGGCATAACGGGCGAATTTGCAGGGCTAAAAGCGCCTGATATTTCAGAAATTCCTTCTTTTGAGGCTTTCTTTGACATTTACAAGCAACAGCTTTTATATATGGTACAAAATGCTATGCACATTGTAAACATCTACGAAGAATATCTTTCCTACATCAATCCTACGCCATTGCTTTCTGCTACATATCCGACCTGCCTTGAAAGAGCAAAAGATTCCCTTTACGGCGGTGCAAAGCGAAATACTACTTCTTTGAATGTTGGCTTTATTGCCGATGCGGCAGATTCTTTAACTGCCATCAAAAAATTTGTGTATGACCAAAAAGAAATTTCTCTTCCCAATCTTGTTCGTGTTTTAGACAATAATTTTGAAGGCAACGAAGCTTTGCAACAAAAATTATACAAAGACCGTGATAAATACGGAAACAACCGTGATTTACCCGATAGCATTGCCAAAGAAATTATAGACTTTCTTGTTCAGAATGTACACGGAAAACCGAATAACGAAAAAAGAAACGGACATTGGAGCTTAAGTTTTCACGTGGCACGAATGTCATACGATCAGGGCAAAAAAACTATGGCAACGCCAAACGGCAGACGGCTTGGCGAAGAGCTTGCTAAAAATGTCTCTGCATCTATGGGACAAAACCGCGACGGTGCAACTGCCGCCATTCTTTCTGCCACAAAGTTTGACGCATCCTCTTTTTGCGGAGATGCCTGCCTGGATTTAGGCTTGCTTCCCAAATCGGTGGACGGAGAAAAAGGGTTAGAATCTATGTATGTTCTTCTTTTAACCTTTATAAAGCGCGGCGGTCATGCAATGCATATCAATGTTTTTGATGCCGATACGCTGATAGAAGCACAAAAAAATCCCGATAAATACCAGGATTTGCAAATTCGCGTATGTGGTTGGAGCGTACTTTGGAACAACATCAATAAACCCGAGCAAGACGGATTTATCAAACAAGCAAAAGAACTCTGCTAACACAAAGGGACTGTAATTTCATTACAGTCCCTTTGTTTATATGTCCTCTTGAATAGTACGATTTATAATCATGCGTTTCAGTTCATCCGAAAGTACATAAAAATACTCCGAATAACCGCCTACGCGCACCACAAGATTTTTATGCATTTCAGGTTCTTTGTACGCTTCTTCCAACATTTCACGCGAAATGCAGGTGATTTGCATCTGCATACCGCCAAGCTGCATATAGGCTAAAATCAAGCCTTTCAGTGTATCATCTGTAACCGACGGTGCAATGTTAAATCCGACCACAGGGGTACCCACCGCTTCTTTTAAATTGAGGCTTGTTACACTTTTTAAAAGTGCAGTAGGTCCTTTTTTGTCTTTGCCGAAAATGGCGGCCAACATCATGGTTACCGAAAACGGCAAGACCGACTATATGTTCGGCTGGCATGTATCTGCAGATTCCCCCGAATATATTTCCTTCCTGAAACAGTACATCAAAGCAATTTCGGACGAATTAAAAGCCGAGGGTATTGATA
>JAFQQW010000005.1 GCA_017410375.1 Clostridia bacterium
CGGCGGTGCGGTTACAACCATTACCGTAACCTACGGCGATGCAATCGGTTTGCAGATGCCCTCTGACCCGAGCAAAACAGGTCATACCTTTGTTGGTTGGAAAGACCAGAACGGCAACGCTGTAACAAATGCAACAATCGTTGAAGACGATATGCAGATTACAGCAGAATATACTGTAAACGATTACACTTTAACATTTGATCCCGATAACGGCGGTGCGGTTACAACCATTACCGTAACCTACGGCGATGCAATCGGTTTGCAGATGCCCTCTGACCCGGCCAAAGCAGGTCATACCTTCGTTGGCTGGAAAGACGGCAACGGTAACCCTGTAACAGATGCAACAATCGTTGAAGACGATATGCAGATTACTGCAGAATATACCGTAAACGATTATACTTTAACCTTTAATCCCGATAACGGTGAGGCGGTTACAACCATTACCGTAACCTACGGTGATGCAATTGGTTTACAGATGCCCTCCGACCCGACTAAATCCGGTTGGACCTTCATGGGATGGGAAGACCAGAACGGCAACCCCGTAACAGATACAACAATCGTTGAAGGCGATATGCAGATTACTGCAGTATGGCAGCAGGTTGTTGTAGGTAGCTTTACCGTAACCTTTGTGGTTGATGGCGCGACCTACGAAACCATCACAGTAGCAGACGGCGCTCCTATCGGCGGCCAGATGCCTGATGATCCTGTTGTAACAGGTAAAAACTTCTTGGGTTGGAAAGACCAGAACGGTAATGCGGTATCCTCTGGAACAACTGTTACCGAAGACTTGACTGTTACTGCAGAGCTTGAGACCATTCAGGTAACGGTTAACTTTAAGGTGGATGCTGCAGCGGCAACGCCTGTACATGCAACCTTAACCCGTGATTATGGCTGGACACTTGCTGAAGATGATGTAACAGAACCCACATTGCAGGGTTATGTGTTCAAGGGATGGATTTTCTATAACGGAACACCTGTTGAATACGGCGTAACACAGTTTACAGAAGATGTAACCGTTTATGCAAAATGGGAACCCGGCAATGTAAGCTATACCGTAAACCATTATGTACAGAAGCTTGATGATACATATGAGCTGATTACGGAAACAAAGACAGGTACTACAGGTGCCGATACTGAGGCAGAAGCGAAGACTGAATATAACGAGTCGCATGATACCCAGAGCTTCAGCCAGAAAACCATTCAAGCTGACGGCACTACCGTGGTTGACATTTACTATAACTTAAAACAGTTTACTGTAGTCTTTGAAGCAAACGGCGGTTTATTCTCAGATAGCAGTATCAAGAAGGAAATTGAGTACAAGTACGGCGAAGCATTGAATGTAAGATGCCCCTTAGATGCTTCCAGAACAGATTATCTGTTCAAGGGATGGTATTCCAATGCCGAAGGTACCGGTGATGAAGTTGTTACAACCACCGTTGTGAAAAACGGCTTCACCTTGTATGCAAAATGGGAACTCATTCCTGCAGACAGCTTTGTGGTAACGTTTAAACTGGAAGCAACCGATACCGACGATTATGCTTCTATCTATGTAGAAGACGGTCAGACAATTGGCGATAAAATGCCTGCAGATCCGACCAAGACCGGCTACACCTTCCTGCGTTGGGAAGATGAAAACGGCAATGTTGTGGATGAAAACTATGTAGTGTCTGCGGCAACAACGGCTGTAGCAGTTTGGGAAGTTCAGACCTATACCGTTCGTTTCTTTAACGGCGCGGAAGCAGTTGCAGGAAAACAGCTGGGCGATAACCTGTCGGTTGAATACAACGACAATGTGGAAAATGCAGAATACCCGACAGAAGCAATCAAGGCGGCTGAAAATGTAAAAGCAATCGGCTACATCAAGAAAGCAGACTGGGCAGCATTTTATAACAATGACAAGCACGAAGTATTTGCACAGTGGATGTACGTAAATCCCGAAACCGGTGCATGGGAATTGTTTGATGAAAATGTAGCCATTACCGGGGATACCGATGTACATCTGCTCTTAAAGCGTATTTTCTTCATGATTGAAAATGACCGCTTACCGCAGGCGTTCCAGGTACAGGCACACTACATCGATTCTGCTGACAATTATAACCCGACAAAGGGTGAGCCTACTCGTTTAAGAGATACAGGTAAAGACCTCTTAGCAAGCTTCAATAAGCAGATGGATTGGGCTTTGGATATGGACATCTTTACTGAAAAAGAAGCTAAGCTGTTCAATAAGCTCGCTGACTTAGATCTGATTACTGAAAACAGAGAAATCAAGATTTCCAAGCTTCCGGTTAAAATTACAACAGTAATTAAGGTAGAAGACATTGAAAAAGAAGTAAAACAGTACATTGAAAACGCTCTTGAGGATCCCGATCAGTTGGATTCTGTACTGGCAATGGTAGATATCCAGTCTCTGATTGCGACCATCGGTATTGATAAGATTATCACCGGCTTACCGGATGATGTTCTGCTTACACTGTTAACCGATACAAACAACAGAGAGCTGGTTGTCAATGCTATTTATGATAATCTCAGCAATCCTATACTCCAGAAACCCATTACCGATTATCTGAAGGATGAAATCATCGGCAATGAGGAATTCAGAGAACAGCTGGCAGCAACTGTAGCAGGCAGCCTGATGAACAGTCTGGATGATGAAAAATTGCTGAGCCTGATGAAGGGACCCTTAAAGGAAACTGTTATTGACTATGTAGTAGACAATGCGACCGGCACTTTGAAACCGACCATCATTTCGTTCTTAGAAAAGGAAGCTAAAGATCCGGACAGTGCATTCTTTGCGGACCTTTTGGCAATCATCAGACAACACCTGGAAGATGATGCACTCTTAAGAAAAGAAATTTTGAGCAACAGAGTATTGCTTGAAACCATGCTTGACTTCTTTGAAGATGATGTAATCGACCTGATTTCGACTACAGACGCATTGATTGAAAATGCACTTAAGCAGGACAACGTAAAAGCGGACTTCCTGGATGAATTGGTTGAAAGTGAACACTTTATAGAAGAGGTTTTGCATGTTCATCCCGAATATTTAACCAACATGGTAAAAGACGGCGGTGATTTGCATGCAACAGCAGAAAGTGCATTACAGAGTGATGCATTCAAAGCGGATATTTTTGAAGCTTTGAAAGCAGATTCCTCCTTTGCGGCATTCTTTACTGCAGGCTCTGCTTTGGAAACGGTTGTTTCTGACCTTTTAGAAGGCGAAAGAGATGCAATCTTAGCATACATCACCGAAGGAACAGGCGATTATTCCGATTACGACAGCCAGATTGAAGCGGCTGTTCAGGCAAAGGGCTTTGCAGACCTTGCTGATTTCAGAAACGCATATGCGCTTCTTGATAGCACACAGCAGGCAGATGCTTGCAGCGAAATCTGGGCAGAACTTAAGCCTGAAATTGTAACACTTGCTATGGACAGCTTTACGCAAACCGGTGTAGACAACGACCTGGCAAACGATGCCCTCGCAAAGGTAATGGCAGATTATCTGGACAAAACCTTACCCACAGGTATTGATGAAGCTTTGATTGATACAATCTTTGTAGCATATGTAAACGACACACTGCACGAAACCGGTCTGCACGCAGATATTGCCGCACTGATTGAATCGGTTAAGACTGAAGTGAAAGACGTTTCCAACGGACCGCTGGCAGGTATGAGCACAGACGAACTGATTAACTTTGTTAAGACCTACAGAGACGATCATCCGGATGAAGTAAAAGACGTTCTGCACACCTCTTACGATGTAGTGGAAGATTATGTTTTAGACGGTATTACAGATTCAACTGCGGCAACCTACGACCCGACTCTGTATGCTGAAATTGATGAACTGGTAGCAGACCACGCATCTGAGGTGCAGGATAATGTAATCATTTCGTTGATTAACGAACTTTTAAATCATAACATCGACTTACTTGATGCATACATCGAGCTTTTGATGGGCGATGAAACTGAGCTTAGAAAATGCGTAACGCTGTTCATTGAAAGTGATTCCTTTGACAAACAGTTTGTGACTACCTACAGAGCAGGTATTACAAGCACCATGACTGTGGATGATTATGCAGATATCTTGCTTAAACTTGCACAGGAAGCGGTAAACGAAGAAGCTGCAGACGGTGCTTTGGGCACAGCATCGACAGACCTGATTTCCGATATGGTTTCCGAATTTATTCAGGATACCTCCGATGATACGGTTATCACCGTAAAATCCTATATCGGAAGATTTGTGGAAAATGATCTGGATGTTGACTTTATCAAGACCAATCGTGCGATAATCGACCAGGTATTGATTGATGCAGATGTTGCAGACCTGATTGACACCGATATGATTAAGAAGTATGTGGCTGAAGTGAATAAGAGAGGCGAAACCGACGAGCTGGCTGATATGATTTACGGCTATCTGAAGGATTTGCAGTACTACAAAGACTTTATTGCGGCATTCAAGAACGGCGATGACAGCTTTGAAGTAACAAAAGACAGCGCGGTATTTGCTTCCGCAATTGCAAACGCAGTATCCAGATTCACCTATGAAGAAATCATTGTTATGGTAGACAATCCGGTTGTGGATAAGGTTCTTGAGGTAATGGGTGACCAGTTCCTGAAAGAAATGTTTGATACCGCAACTGCAGATTATGCAAAGGGACTTCAGGATACAGTAGACGAAGTACAGGCAGACGGTCAGACCCGTGAATACACCACTTCGATTATTTTCAAAGCCAACGTAGTTCAGCTTTTGAATGATATCTACGAAAAAGCACAGCTTAAGGCTGAAGAAAAGCTTCTTGAATACCCGGCATTGCGTTATGATGAAAACGAATATCTGCAGTTCATCGTACAGCACAATCCGATTGATGAGCTTTTGATTCATGTAGGTCCTGCAACTGATGAGCTTACAGGCTATAAGCTTAAAGACACTGCAGATACCATGGATTATCTGGATTATGCAGAGAAGATGGTTATGATTGCAGACGATGCAATCTTGTGGTATGGCGATACTGCAAACCTTTCTGAAGCTGAAATCGAAGCTTTGTTTGATGCAATCTATGGCAAAGCAGACAAAGCACAGGCAAAGATTAACGAGTTGCTGATTGAATTTGAAGCAACCGGTGATTTGCCCGACAAGGTGGAAAAACTTATCAATAAGGTTTCTAAAGTCAACGAACTGCTTGACAGATTTGAACCGAAGATTGATAAGGTAATTAACATCTATTTAGACAGCGCGTATAGCGATATTGGCGAAGAAAAGCCCAAGAAAGCTTACGATATTCTGCTTGGTATTGAAGAACCTGTAATTACAGTTGATTTCCTGTATGATATCTTCTACAGTAAAGAACCGAAATTGCAGGCAAAACTCAAAGAAAAGATTGACGACGGTACTTTGCAGAAGGCAATCGACAAGTTCGAAAGCACAAGCATTAAGGAAATCGTTGACAGACTTGGTAACGAAAAGGCAAGCACTTACGCTGAAAAACTGGATGAAATCAAGAACAGCGGCAGAGTGGAAAGCGCATTCGATTCTCTCTATGATGTGCTTGTAATGGTTGCAGATCAGGGCGTTGATGTACTCAAGGCACCTGCCAATACCAATACGAAGCTGATTGTTGTGGATGCTTATCAGATTAACATCCGCGGCGTGAAATTCACAATTCAGAGAGATATGAGATAACAAATGGGGGAGTTTGGGCAGAGAAATCTGCCCATTTCCCAATTGAAAGGAGATTGGTATGAAAAGGATATTGAGTATTATACTGGCAGCATTGTTTATTTTTTCCGTTTGTATGAGTGTGCAGATTTTTGCGGACACACCCACAACCGAAAAAGCAGAAATTGTATTTGACGATGTGGATGCAAATACAACCCGAGGCAAAGCAATTTATAAAATGGCAAAGGCAGGTATCATTGTGGGTGACGGTGACGGCACATTCCGCCCGAACGATCCGATTACCCGTGGTGAGCTGACAAAAATTGTAAATATGATTTTCGGTTACACCGAAAAGGCGGACAATAACTTTACAGATGTAAATGATACCCAATGGTATAAGGACCATGTGCTGATTGCACAGAAAGCAGGCTATATCAAAGGCTATGAAGATAACACCTTCCGTGGTGACAACAACATCACCCGTGAAGAAACCTGCACCATTTTAACCCGCGTGGATACGCTTGTTGATTTGGGGTATCATCCGGTTATTACCGATTCGGTTTCCGACTGGGCGAAGCCTTATGTGGAGCTGGTTATCAGTAACTTTATTATGACTCTGGAAGAAGGCGGTAAATTCCGTGCGACCGAAAATATAACCCGTGCAGAATTCTGTGAAGCTTTTTCGCGTTATGTTATGGATGCACCGAAACCGCCGGTGGAAGAAAAACCTGATGAGCCTGAAAAGCCGGAGGATAAAGAAGATAACAACACAGGAAACACAGGGAATACGGGCAACACCGGCAACACCGGCAATACCGGAAATACAAGCAAGCCGGGAACATCCTTTAAACCACCGGAAAGCTGGGAAGTGGATAATTCTCAGAACAACAACGAGAATACCGGTTCCGGTGATGAGACGACAACACCGCCCGAGCCGGAAGTGTCCATTGCAGAGCAGAATGCAGAAATCATCTCACATTTGAATACTGCACTGGAATTTTTAGGTAATATGAGTATCGGTAATGAGGCAGAAGATACCATTGTAAATGATACCTACTCTGCAATCGAAATTGTAATTGCCAGTGCAACCGATGATGTGCTGATTGATGCAGATTTCGTGGCTTCTCTTTGCGAGTATGAAATGAGTGTTGTGGCTGAAGCTTATGAAAGCATGAGTGCGGAGGAGAAAAAGACGTTCAAAGATAAATTTACCTACGGTGATGGGGATGACACCATTGCATTTAATACACTTTACACTATTTTTGAACCGCTTAGAAATATGATCAGATAAAAAAACGCTTGCGTACAATATGTACGCAAGCCCTTTTTTTATTAAAGAACAATCTGATCGATTTTTTGCAATTCCTCGGCAGAAAAAGTAATGTTTTCGGTTGATTTTAAATTTTCTAAAATTTGTTCGGGTTTGGAAGCACCAATCAAAACAGAGGTTACGGCAGAGTGGTTTAAAACCCAGGCTAAAGCCATTTGTGCAAGGGACTGACCGCGCTCCTTTGCGATTTCATTAAGCTTCTGAACCTTTTCCATTCGCTCGGGGGTTAGTGCGGCTTCGGTTAAAAATCTGCCGCTGGTGCGGATTCTGGAATCCTCAGGAATGCCGTCTAAATAGCGGTCGGTGAGAACGCCTTGCTCTAAGGGACTGAAAATAATGACGCCCTTTCCTTCTTTCTCGGCAGAAGCTAAAAGTCCGTTCTTTTCTACGGTTCTGTCTAAGATGGAGTATCGATTCTGGTTGATGATAAAGGGGCAGTTCATTTCTTTTAAAAGAGCGGAAGCTTTTTCCATCGTTTCACCGTTGTAATTGGATAAACCTGCATACAGTGCCTTACCGCTGTGCACGGCAGTTGCTAAGGCGTGCATGGTTTCTTCTAACGGTGTTTCGGGGTCCATGCGGTGGTGATAGAAAATGTCCACATACTCAAGTCCTAAACGCTTTAAGCTTTGGTCCAGGCTGGAAAGCATGTATTTTTTACTGCCAAAGTCGCCGTAAGGACCATCCCACATAGTGTAGCCTGCTTTGGTACTGATGACCAGCTCGTCCCGGTACGCAAACATTTCTTCTTTTAAAATTTTGCCCAAATTTTCTTCTGCACTTCCGGGCAGGGGACCATAGTTATTTGCAAGGTCAAAATGTGTAATGCCGTTATCAAAGGCGGTAAAACACATTTGCTTCATGTTGTAGAAACTATCGTTTGTACCGAAATTATGCCAGAAACCCAAGGAGACGGGTGGTAGCTTTAAACCGCTTTTGCCACAACGGTTATACTGAATTTCGCTGTAGCGGTTTGCATTTGCTGTATACATTTTGTTTCATCCTTTCGTTTTTATCGAAAAATAAAAGCATGCTCTGCTGATTCAGCCGAACACACTCTAAGATGGCAGCGGAAATAGGATTCGAACCCATACAAAACGAGTCAGAGTCGTTTGTGCTACCCTTACACCATTCCGCTATATTTAACTTTTTTAGCGCCCATAAGAAAGACGGTTAACGTTCTTTCTTATGGTCACTATGGTCGGAGTGACAGGACTTGAACCTGCGACCACTTGACCCCCAGTCAAGTACGCTACCAGCTGCGCTACACCCCGGTACAAAAAAGATATGGTGCGAGTGATGGGACTTGAACCCATACGCCGTTAAGCACACGCCCCTCAAACGTGCCTGTCTGCCAGTTCCAGCACACTCGCGTAAACGTTCCGGAGAACAAAAAACATTATACTACATTTTTAACCGTTTGTCAATAACTTTTTTGCAAAAAAACAAAAATATTTTTATTTTGGGAAATAGACGCGGAATATGGTGTTGAGTGGGTCGGGCGGTTCAAAACCGTATATGAAGCACAGCTTTTTTTCAATGAATATAACCAGTACAAACAGTACGATAATAGCCAGGGTACTTTTTAAAAATATTCGCAATATAAGATGCTCCTTTATTTTATATATGTATAAAAAGCATCTGCCAAAAGTAATGCACTGCGCTTTGCTTCTTCCAATGTGTTGCCGTTGGTGCCAATTTCCAGAATTACGGTGCAGGGGGTAAGCTGTTGGTTGAAGCGTTCTTTGCGGAGACTCAAGGGACGCATGGCACCGGGACAAATTTGTTCAACAGAGGCGTGCAGTCCTGCGGCAAATTTTAAATTTTCCCGCCAGGCAGGATGGGTAAGATTGGTGTCTGTACCCACCACCAGCATCAGTTTTGCAATTTTTTGCCCATCTCTGGTTGCGGAGAGAGGCACCTTTGTGCCGTCCTCTAAAACAATTCCGTCCCGATGCAGATCCAGCACGATTTCAATGGAAGGGTATTTTTTTAAGTACCCTGATATCGTTTCGGCAGAATTGGCATATGAGCCGTTGTAGTTGGGATAGTCATGTAAGGTTTGATCGTGCAGAACACAAAAACCGTATTGGGTAAGTGTATCCTTTAAAATCTTGCCCACCGCAATCATATTGCGCTCTTTGTCGGTAGAGCGGTTATCTGTTCCCGAAAAGGACTCGGTGGCGTGGGTGTGCACAATCAGAATCTGCGGTGCATCCGTTTGCTTTTTGGGAGGCTTGTAATTTTTCATTTCCGATATAAGATCGACTGTTAAAGCCGTGTTGTTCTGAACAGGAAACGTGGAATAGTCATAGTTCGTTTTATTGGCAGTTTTTGCAGACGTAAAAACAGGAGTTGTTTTTTGTTTGTCGGGCACCTCTTTTTTTTCGGCAGGCGTCATGGCTTCTTTTAAGGTGCTTGCCACAAATGCAGGATAAGAGGTATGTCCCTGTTGCAGAGCGTAGGCGGCATAGGTCGTACCAAGACAAAGCTCCGTGGGACAGTAGGGAAGCAGACAGCCTAAAAAGGCTATCCCGATGCCGGACAGCAGGAGCAATATAATAAATGCGAGTCTGGAATTTTGTAACATATATAGCCCTCCACACTATCCTATGCTCTAAAACCCCGATTTATCCCACATAGTCATAGATTTGCTCTATGGTCAGATTGTGTAAGGTAAGATTGATTCCGGCTGCCACTAAGTTTGACATGTGGGTGATAATCCGATCCACATCCTTTGGCGTTACAAGCAGATTTTCGGTATCGGAAAGAGAAATTTCCAGTGCTTTTGTGTCCGCACCTGCTTGTTGGAGCGCATCATAGGCAAGGGTTTTGGCATCCACAACCATAGGAACGCCGATAGCAATTACCGGAATGCCTAAGGTTTCTTTGCAGAGGGCAGAACGGGTGTTGCCGATGCCCGAACCGGGGCTTATGCCGGTATCGGACAGCTGAACGGTGGTGCTGACCCGTTCCATGCTGCGCGCCGCCAAAGCATCAATGGCTAAAATAGCTTTGGGGCGAACTAGAGGAATAACCTGCTTTATGATGTCCGCAGTTTCCATGCCCGTCAGCCCCATTACCCCGGGTGCAAGACAGCTGACCTTTCCCAAATCTTTAACCGCCTCAGGTGCTAAAGCACAAAGATGTCCGGTTACAATCAGCTTATCGGTGACCTTGCTCCCTAAGGCATCGGGGGTAATATTTCGGTTACCGAGTCCGACTACCAGAACACTATCCTCGGAAGAAATATCTAAAAGTGTATGAAGCGCCTCTTTTAATGCCAGGCTGCCTGCTTTGTAAAAAAGATGTCCGTATTCCTTAAAGGCGGGCATCTCAATGGTGATATAGGTGCCGATTTCCTTTTGCAGAGCCTGCTTTCCTTTTTCGTTTAAAATTTCAACCGTGGTAATTTTTAACCCGTCTTTGTCAACGGTTTTTGCGCGCACGCCGTCGATTTCGGTGACTTCGCCTGCGTTTTCGTGATACATTTCCTTTGCTTCAAGGGCAAGGTCGGTACGAAGCATTTTAATCACTCCTTTTTACCTAGTTTGTCCTTTTTTTTCATTCGAAAAGATGTAATTCATGGAAAAAATTAAACCGCCTTTTGGCGGTTTAATTTACGGTCCAGACAATAACGCGAACCTTATTATTCTCTTTGTAGCATTGAATGGAGCCTGAAGATAAGTCAACATCCTCCGGAGAAATCCATTGATAGTGCCAGTCTAAGTTGTAGTGCTTATATACCGCAAGTCCCTCGCCTAATGCGTATTTCTGACCGCTGCTCATGTAAACATATTTATCGTCTATGTTGGTAACGGTTCCTGCAAGCTTGCTGAGTGCTTTTGCGTGGGTTAAAGCGCCGTTTTGCAAAATATACTGAATGGCATTGTTAGTGTTGATAGGAAAGGCACTGTTTGCCGAGTAGGTTTGTTCCACACCGTTTACGTTGATGACATACTGTCCGCTGGCGGACATACCTCCGATTGATTTATTTACTTCGGTTACAACACCGTAGTTCCAGAGATCTCCGGTGGCATCGTTTAAAAACAGCTCATCAATCTCACCTGATTGGTTAAAGCCTACGTACGCAATGTTGTTTTTGTTTAAGGTAATGTTGTGGAGCTGTTGCGGAAATGCCTTTTCGTAAATGGGTACACGAGATGCGTTTCTATACCCGACAATATCTAAAATTTCAACGTCCTCCGCAACGGTTTTGCCGTCTAAGGTCATTTTGGTTGCATTGAAGGTGCCGTTTAAATCCGGGGTCTGATTGGTTCTTGCAATACTGCTTACTCCGTTTTTGGTGGTTACGGTTACAATTTCGCTTCTGGCAGATTCAAAGTCCTGTTTGCCCGTTTTTACCTCTAAGGTGTTGCCGTCTGCCGTAGCGACAGTTGCATAGTAGGCATATTCGGTGTTTCCGCTTTCGGTGATGTATTCCTTTGTGCCGGTGCCAATCAGCAGACCGTGCTGAACGATTTGTGTATCGCCTGTTACAACATCGGCAATGGCACCGTCTCTGCCCAGAAGAACTGTTACGGTGTCGCCAAGTCGTACGTTTCCTCCCGATGCTAATTTTTTAAAAGCGGTGGCACTTTCAATACTTAAAGTGTTTCCGGAAATCACAACAGACGAAGGGTTGTCCTGATTGGGTGTTGCTTTTTCGTAAATACCGGTGAGAGAGTCGCTATATGCCCATACCAGATTTAAGTCCTCTGCATAATAAACCACATCATGCAGACCGATTTCGTTGCTTGTAACCGTTTTGCCGTTGCGGATTACAGAAGCATTTTCCGCAATGCCGTTTTGAGACATCCATGCGTTGCTTAAAACGGTATAAGGTCCTTTTAAGGTTGCTTTCTGATGTAACAGATAGTCAACGTCTCCGTCTTTATCGTAAGCTATTTTCAAAGTGTCTCCGGTTTGCATCTGACTGCGAATATCCGAAAGCGTACCCGAAAGTCTGCCGGAATAACAAACTGTAGCATCATCTATCGCAAGGGTAGAGGTGCTTTTGTTTTCATAAATTAAAATATCGGTATTCACAACCGAAAAAACGGGATGTGTTTTGATGCTTTGGGTATCCGGCATAAAAACAGCGATGGTGTCGCCGTTTTGAATAAAGGCATCACCCTTTTGCCCGACCATAGAGCTGTTTACAATACCGTTCATTTTGTAGGTGCCTGCAGAGGTTAAAATGCTGTCTTTGCCAACACTTTTGTCCTCAGTCTGGGTTGCGAGCAAAACGATATCCTCTGCTAAAGTGTAGTTTAAATCAGTTTTGCGGTGAATCACATAATCGGTATTACCCAACGCATCATAATAAACGGTAAGCAGGTCACCGGGATTGAATTTTGCAGTGGACACGTTTGCGGTTTGTGTGCCTGTATAGCAAATCAGGTCATTGCTTAAATACAAATCGGATGTGTTACCTTCTGTCTGTACGGTGATGCTGTTGCCTTCCGCCTTATATACACTATAACTTTCCGAAGTTTGGGCATTGGGAATAAAAAGCTCTAATGTATCGCCGTTTTTAATGAATGCGGCACCTTTTCTGCCAACCAGAGAGCGGTTAAAATGGTCGCCGATTTTATACGTTCCTGCAGAGGTTAAAACTCTGTCTGCACTGATGCTTTTGTTTTCGTTCTGGGTTGCAATAACGGTGGTGTCTTCCAGATACGCATAATTTAAGCCGTTAATCAGCTCATTCTGCGAACCCTTTGCTTTTGTGTTTAAGGTGTTGTAGAGCAGCTGCATAACGTCCCTGCGTAGCAAGGTGTCACCCGTAAATTTATCCATATCTTCAAGCAAATCCAGGTTTTTGGCAAGGCTCATGGGACCCGAGGGCCACACTTTTCCGTAGTCCGCTTCACTGTAGCCCAAAGTTTTTAGAAGAATGGTTACCCCCTCTTCTAAAAGCACCGTGTTATCGGGTCGGAAGGTGGAGTCGGGATATCCGCTTACCAGATTACTGTCGGATGCCAATGCAATGTAAGGGGCAGACCAAAGGGTATAAGGAACATCTCCAAAGGGTGAGGTGGATGAAATTTCCGGCACCGCATTGCGATAGGGCGAAGCCATAATGGCAACCTTTACAAATTCAGCACGGGTTACCGGGCGTTCCGGATGAAAATTACCGTCGGGGTCGCCCACCATAATGTTTAAAAGGGAGAGAAGCTCCTGAATCTGTGCATCGTTTTCCACTTTTGCAAAGCCTGTTACGGGCAAAGAGAGAAATATGCACAAAATCAATAGAACAGAAAGAAGTTTTTTCATAGCTTTATCCTTTCTTAATCGTGTCTTAATGCGTCAATCGGGTTAAGCTTTGCGGCTTTCCTTGCAGGGAAGTAGCCAAACAGTATACCGATTGCGGCAGAGAAGGTAAATGAAATCAGAATGGCAGAGGTGGAGGGGGCTACCCGGATATCCATAAGATTACCGGCTAAAAAGGAGACAAGAATGCCCAAAAGTATACCGATGATTCCGCCAATGGCACTGGTTGTGGCAGCTTCTACCACAAACTGACTCATGATATCGAACCGTCTGGCACCTAAGGATTTTCGGATACCGATTTCCCTTGTCCGTTCGGTAACCGATACCAACATGATGTTCATGATACCAATACCGCCAACAAGCAGGGAAATTGCCGCGATGCCTGCTAAAATGGTGGACAGCTGACCGGTCAGCTCATCCATAATATCAATTAGCTCTGTCATACTGATAATTGTGTAAAGCGAATCGTCTGCAAAAATTTTAAAAAGATAGCTTTCAATGATTTGCTTTGCCTGATCGGATTTGGTTTCGTCCACTGCCGCAAAGGTATAGCTTGCAGGTTGCGAAAAAGGCGTGATGGAGCGGACGGTGGTGTAGGGAATTAAAATTTTGTCATCGGAGGAGCTTTCGGTGCTGTCTGCCTTTTCTTCCAACGTGCCGATAATTTTAAAGGTATTGCCGTTGATTTTAAGGGTTTGACCGACAGCGTTGCCTCTGAAGAATTCCTGCGTGATATAACTGCCGACCACACAGACTTTCTGCCGTGTGCTTACATCACTAAAGCTTATGAATCTGCCCGATTCTAAGGTATCGGTAGATACATCCAGATAAGCCTCCGAAACACCGGTTGTGGAAGAGGACAAATCCTCTGTACCGATTTTCGGTGTACCCATTACCGTAACGTTTGGGGACGCGCCTGCTAAAATGTCGCTGTTTTCATCACAAAGCGAAAGCATGTCTTCCACATCTACTGTGCGGGTGCTGCCTCTTGACTGAATGGAAACGGTAAGAGTATTGGTGCCCATACTGCTGAATTTATCAGTTATGGTGTTGGAAAAACCGTCTACAATGCTGACTAAAATGATAACCGCCGCAACACCGATAATAATGCCCAGCATGGTTAAAAATGCACGCATTTTGCTGGTCATGAGGCTTTTGATGGCAAGCTTGAAGGATTGCTTTAAATTCATGCTTCGGTCACCTCTCTTTCAGAGGCGTTGGTTTTTCGGTCTTCAATAATTTTACCATCCTGAATCCGCACAATGCGCTTGGCTTGCTCTGCGATAGAGTTGTCATGGGTAATCAGCACAATGGTGTTGCCTTCATTATTTAAGGCTTTTAAAAGGGCAAGTACCTCAATGCCTGTCTTGGAATCCAATGCCCCGGTTGGCTCATCGGCGAGGATGACCGAAGGGTTCCCTGCCAGCGCCCGGGCAATGGAGACTCTCTGCTGTTGCCCGCCTGAAAGCTGAGAAGGAAATTTTTTGAGTCTGTCCCCAAGCCCGACTCTTTCCAGTGCGGTTATTGCCAGTTCTTCTCTTTTTTTCGCTGAATATCCTCTGTATATCAGAGGCAGTTCCACATTTTCCAGAATGGTGAGCTTGGGAATCAGGTTATACTGCTGAAAAATAAAGCCTAAAGTCTGATTGCGGAATTGTGCCTGCTCGTCTTCGGTCAGGGTGCCTGCATCTATGCCACAAAGCTTGTATGTGCCGGAAGTTGGCACATCCAGGCAACCGATAATGTTCATGCAGGTGGATTTACCTGAGCCGGACTGTCCGACGATTGCGACAAATTCTCCTTCGTCGATATGAAGCGAAATACCGCCTAAGGCGTGGATTTCGCTGTCACCGTCCACATAGATTTTATAAATATTTTCTAAGTCTATCACCGCGTACCGCCTCCCATGTTACCACGGTTGCCACCACCCGGCATACCGCCTCTGGGGGCACCGGCAGGCATGCCTCCGCCTTGCATCATTTTTGCGGGGTCAAACTCGCTGTTTACCACAACTGTCGTAATCAGAATTTCATCCCCTTCAGAAAGACCGGAGGTGATTTCTACATAAGAGTCATTGCTTAAGCCCGTTTCTACTTCAATCTGCACGTAACCCTCAAAGCTTTTGTCATTTGCTTTTTGTTTGCTTTCGACCTTTTTGCCGTTTTTGGCAGACTTTGAATCTGCCTTGACCCAAACCGTATTGCCGCGGTTTAAGGCGGTGGCGGGAATCAGTAAAGCATCCTCTGCGGATTGTGTAATAATGGTTGCTTCCACGTTCATGCCGGGAATCAAACCTTCGGGGTTGTCAATAATAATGGTAACCGGGTAGGTGGTTACACCGTTTGTAGTGGTTCCCACACTGCTGATTTCAGATACATAGCCGGTAAACGTTTCATTTTCCAGTGCATCCGCGGTTATGGTGGCTTTCTGGTTCATCTTAACCTTGGTTATATCCAGCTCATCCACCGCTAAGGTGAATTTGATAACAGACATGTCGGCAATGATTGCCATGGCAGAGGTGGCTGTACTGCTGTCGAGCTTATCGCCTGCCTTAACATTTTTTTCAATAACTGTGCCGTCGATAGGTGCTTTGATGGTATAATCTTCTAAAGTGTCCTGCAAGTTTTTCAGGCTGAGTTTAGCATCCTGAACAGACATTTTGCTGTCAAAGAGCGCATCCTCCAGAGAGGAGCTGGACAGCTTTGCCACAACCTCTCCCTGACGGACGGAGTCGCCAACCTTAAAGTTTAGCACATCTACCGTGCCGGAAATTTCGGATTTTACAATTTGCACCTTGTTATAATCAAAGGTACCTGCGGTGTTGCAGGCAACGCCGTTGCAGATGGCGGTTGCGCTTACGCCGGGCGTTAACGTATTAATACCGGACACCGCAATGTCCACCTTCATAACCGTCGCACCGCGGCTGTTGGTTACAGAGCCTGTGGAAATGCGTTCTACCGTGCCGCCGTAGGTGGTGGCAGAGCCTTCTAAATGAACGGTTGCAGGTGCGCCTATGTACAAAGCCGAACGGTCGGATTCATTAAATTCGATGCTTAAAATCATTTTGGTGTTGTCCTGTACTGTTAAAACGGGCGTACCGTTTGCGACGTCATCGCCTTTGGAAACGTGCGTTTCGGACACAACACCCGAAACGGGAGAGGTGATGACAAGCTTAGACATGTCCTCCATGTTTTTATTGTGATTCCGCTGGGCTTTTTCTAAAGCATCCTCAGCCTTTTGAATACTGGTTTCCATATCCGAAACATCAAACTGATATAGCGGGTCATCTTTTTTCACAATATCGTTTTTTTCAAAAAAGTCAGATGTGATATCGCCTTTTACCAGTGCGGTAATTTCGCGTTGCTCGTTGGCTTCAATTGTACCCGAACCGGAAAGGGTGATTTCAAGACTGTCACGAATGACGGTGGCAGTTTTGGTTTGAATGTTTGCGGTTGGCTCGCTTTTGCAGCCCCGAAATGCAAAAATGGCAATGAGAACAAGCAAAATCAATACAATAATGAGGATGATTCTCTTCTTTTTCCCGGATTTCCGGATGCGGATATCGGGAGCTTTGCTTTCGTCTGTTGCTGTCTTTTTCCGTAAAATTGACATACATTTTCCTCCATTTTTCAGTCTAAGAAAAATTATACAGTAAAGATGTGAAAAGAGTGTGAAGATTCATAAAAATTTTAGCAAAAAGTTGCTTTACTTTTTGTCGAAATGATTGTATAATGAAAGAAAGCAACAAGAAAGGCGGTGGAGTATGGAACTGTTGGCACCCGCAGGCTCGTTTGAAGCCTTAAAAGCAGCTGTAAGCGCCGGTGCAGATGCGGTGTATTTTGGCGGAACGGCATTCAATGCCAGAGTGTTCGGCAAAAATTTTACCGATGAAGAGGTTGTGCAGGCTGCATCATATTGCCGCAGGTTTGGTGTTAAGGCATATCTGACCTTAAATACATTGGTGTCCGACCAGGAAAAAGACGGACTGGATGCCTTTTTACAGATGATAAACGATTCTTGCATTGATGGCTTGATTGTGCAGGATTTGGGTCTTGCAAGAATGCTGAGACGTATTTTACCCGACCTTCCCATTCACGCCAGCACACAAATGACAATTTGTAATTTAGACGGTGTAAAAACCGCCGCGGAAATGGGCTTTTCGAGGGTGGTACTGTCCAGAGAATTGCCTGCATCCGAAATTGAATATATCACGAAAAACTCTCCCGTGGAGATTGAAGCTTTTATTCACGGCGCTCTTTGCATGTGCTATTCGGGACAGTGCTATTTAAGCAGTGTTATTGGTGAACGAAGCGGTAATCGTGGAAAATGTGCACAGCCCTGCCGTAAAGCCTACGGGAACGGCTATGAGCTTAGCCTTAAGGATTTGTGTATGGCAGAAGATTTTGTTTCGTTTATGCAAACGGGTGTGCATTCGCTGAAAATAGAAGGCAGAATGAAATCGCCTGCGTATGTGGCAGGGGTGGTTTCGGTCTACCGGAAGCTGATTGACCAAAACCGCAATGCAACGCCTGAGGAAATGCAGTTCTTGGCAGAGCTTTTCTCCAGAGAGGGCTTTACAAACGGATATTATAAAGATAAAACAGGCAGGCAGATGTTTGGCATTCGTACCGAGCAGGACAAGGCACAAAGCCGTGAGGCGGAAGTGGAAATCCCTGAAAAGAAGATTAAAATCAACGCAAGCTTTACGGCGGGAAAAGATGAGCCGATGAAGCTGATGTTTTATAACGAAACCCATTGTGCCGAAGCGGTAGGGGATATTCCGCTGATCGCGGAGAAAAACGAAACCTCTGTGTCGGATTGTGAAAAACAGCTTTCAAAGCTTGGCAATACCGATTTTGTGATGGATACTTTGCAATGCGATATAGAAAAGGGCTTGTTTATACCTGTTGGCGCGTTAAACCGCCTGCGTCGTGCGTGTGTGGAAGCCTTTGAGGCGGAATTGACAAAAAAAGAGCCGAGACGCTTTTTGGCTTCATTGCCGGCTGTTTTGGAGGTGGCACAGACCGGGCGGAAAATTGCGGTTTGCAATACCAAAGAGCAAGCTGAGGCGATAGCGGGTTATGTAGATGAAATCCGCCTGCCACTTCATCTGATTGACCGAAATTACGGCGAAAAAACCGCTGTTTTATTGCCCTTTGTGATTTGGGACAGAGAGTGGAAACGGGTAGAAGAAAAGCTGGAGCTTGTAAAAGCGTTTGGAATTACCAAAGCAGTCTGCCGGAATATCGGACAGCTTGCAAGGGCGAAAGAAAAAGGTTTTTTAGTTGCAACAGATACGGGGCTGAATGTATTCAACAGCGAAAGCATTTTAATGCTTAAGGAGTTGGGCGTGAGCGAGGTAACTCTTTCTATGGAAGCCAATGCCGGTCAGATTCGGGATATGAAAAAAGCATTGCCCGCTTCGACGGTGGTGTACGGACGGTATCCTGTTATGGTGATGCAAAATTGTATTATGAAGAACAAAAATGCGTGCATTGATTTTAAGGGGTACGGGCTGTTAAAGGATGAAACCGACCGTGCGTTTCCTGTGTTTTGCGAGATGCCCCATCGAAATGTGATTTACAACGCGTGTCCGCTGTATATCGGGGATAAAGAAAAGCTTTTGCCTGATACCGATCATGTTTTTCTGTTTACAACAGAAAGCGGAGCAGAGGCGAAGCGGATTTTAACCATGTATGAAAACGGGGAGACGGCAGAGTTTGCCTTTACCCGTGGATTTTATAACAAAAAAGTTTAAGGAGGATTTACTAAAATGGCAAATCAGGTAGTTGAAAATTGCGGATTTCATCATATTGCACTTTCCGCATCGGATTTTGAAAAATCTTTAAAATTTTATACCGAGGGCTTGGGCTTTACGGTGTATCGCAGTTGGATTGCAGGGTCGGGTAAGAAAATTGCACTTCTTGACATGGGTAACGGCAACTGCATTGAGCTGTTTTCGGACGGAGAAAAGGCGGAATACCCGGCAGAGCCTGCAGGAAGCTATTTTCACCTGGCATTAAACACTACAGATGCGAAGTCGGCTTATGAAAAGGCGATCGCTTACGGTGCACCGTCTCATAAAGCACCTGCAGAATACACCTTGCCGGCACAGCCTCCCATTGAAGCGGTTATTGCTTTCGTAAAGGGTCCTGACGGTGAACTGATTGAATTTTTTCAGCAGATGAACTGATATAAAAAAACCAAGTGCGATTGCACTTGGTTTTTTGTTTACGGCGTAATTGAAATTGTTTTGGTATCGGGATTCCAGTCAATTTGCGCACCGAGCGCTTCACATATGAAGCGGACAGGTACATAGGTTCTGTTGTTTTCTATGAATGCAGGGCTGTCAAGCACCACCTGCGAATCATTGACACGCGCCACATTGGAATCAATATAAATGTTGATTTGTATGCCGTCCTTGACTACGATGGTTGTGTCGGGGGCAGAGGCATCCCAGTAAAGGGTTGCACCTAGGCTTTCAGAAAGTAAGCGAACCGGAATCATGGTTCTGCCCTCTACGATAATGGGCGCAGAGTCGGTTTCCTGACTTTTGCCGAAAACATGGGCGTGCGGAACGCCGACTGTTAAAAATATTTTTGAATTTATATCCACAGGGGAAACGGTCGGAGACAGGCTTTGATTCAAACAGATTTCATTTAATCTGGCAATGGTGCCGGGACCTGCAATGCCGTCAATTTCCAATCCGTGGAGCTGTTGAAACAGTTTAACCAGCTCTTCTGTAGAAGGACCAAATTCACCGTCTGCCGGAAGATTGGTTCCCATTGCTAAGTTCAGAGAGGATTGCAGCTGGGAAACAATGTCGCCATTCTGTCCGATTTCCAGCATCTGATTGGTATAAAGAATTTGCGCAGAATCGTAGGCATATGATTCCTCGGAATAGTCATATTCCAAAGATTCGGAAAAGGGAGCGGAGCTTCCTAAATAGGTGTGTCTTTCGTCGATATTTATCGGCATGGGATTGACTTCCTCGCCGTTTAATTTAATGTCAAAGTGCAGATGCGGTCCTGTAGAATTTCCTGTGTTGCCTGCATATCCAATGATTTGTCCGCGCTCGACATATCCGTCTTCAATGGCGATGCTGTCCAAATGCATATAACGGGAAATGTATCCGTTACCGTGGTCAATGGAAACAAAGTTTCCGGCAGTACCATAGTTTGGATAGGTGGTTGCATAACCACTTTTGGTTGCTACAATCGGTTTGCCGGTAATATTGCCGACGCCGGTGGAATCCACATCAATGCCCTGATGCCAGCCTCTGTTTCTCTGTCCGTAGCCGGAGCTGATATTATAATAGTGCTGAACCGGCCAGAGCCAGCTTTCTTCTGCATGTATTGGTATTGGGAGTATTGTGAGTGAAATTAAAATTGTGCAAAGCACCAATACCGGGCGCATAAATTTTCTCATAAAAACCTCCTGCTTTTGCAATGTGTCCGGTAAGTGCAGTATAGCATAAATGTCATTTTTTGTCAAATAAAAGGGAATGTAAAAAAAGTCCGGATCGCAAAAACGCGAGTATAAAGGCGAACAAAGTTTGTGCAAACGCACGAGAAAGACACGAAATGAAGAAAACACGCAAAATTTTGCGTGTTTTCTTTTGATAAATGCGTTTTTGCTATGAACAAACTTCGCCTCTCGACGTACCTTTGTACGCCTTCGGGTAACCCCAAACCGCGCTATATCGCGGTTTGGGCTCAGTTTGTCCATTCCGAACATTTTTTCCTATTCCCTAAAAAAGGGCTGTAATTAGTTATTGGCAGGTTTGAAGGTGGGGACTAAATCCATGAGCAATTCACGGGTTTTTTGTTCGTCCTGTGCATGGGCTGCGGTGTAAAGCGCTTCTAACTTCGGCTTCAATTCCTCAAATTCTGCAAAAGAGGGCTTGCCGATGAAAATCTTGTTGTGCGCGGTTTGTCCTAAGCCTTCCTCGGACATTAAAAGCTCTTCATAAAGCTTTTCACCGGGTCTTAGACCGGTAATCTGAATGTCGATATCTTCATAAGGCACATAGCCCGAAAGCTTAATCATGTTCATTGCCAGGTCATAAATTTTAACCGGCTGTCCCATGTCCAGTACAAAGATTTCACCACCCTTTGCATAAAGGGATGCCTGAAGCACCAGTTGTGCGGCTTCGGGGATAGTCATAAAGAAGCGGGTAATCTCCTTGTGTGTCAGTGTTACCGGACCGCCCCGGGCAATCTGACGCTTAAACAACGGAATAACCGAGCCGTTTGAACCAAGCACGTTGCCGAAACGAACTGCAACAAAGTTGGTGGAACTTATCTTCTGGTATGCCTGCACAATGATTTCGCAAAGACGTTTGGTGGCACCCATAACGTTGGTTGGGTTTACCGCCTTGTCTGTGGAAATCATGACAAATTTCGGAATATTGTTTTGCGCCGCACACTGTACCATATTCAAGGTGCCGAACACATTGTTCTTTATGGCTTCGCAGGGAGAATCCTCCATAAGCGGAACATGCTTGTGTGCCGCTGCGTGGAAAATGACCGAAGGCTTGTACTGCTTGCAGATGGAGTCCATGCGGTCTTTATCCCGAACAGAAGCAATGAGTGTTTTAATGTTTAAATCGGGATACAGATATAAAAGCTCATTGGTAAGGTCATAGGCATTGTTTTCATAAATGTCAACAATAATCAGCTGAGAGGGTTCATAAACGGCAATCTGTTTGCAAAGCTCGCTGCCGATAGAACCACCACCGCCGGTTACCATAACCACTTTTCCGCCGAGACTGTCTTTTAAAGCGCCATTATCTAAGACAATCGGGCTTCTGGGGAGTAAGTCCTCAATCTGCACGTCGCGGATGCGCTTGGCAAGACTTTTGTCGGGCGAAGAAATAATCTGATCCAGACTGGGAACAATCTTAACCTTACATTCGGTCTGATTACAAAGGTTTAAAATTTCCTTTGTGGTTTCCTCGTCAGCCGAGGGGATTGCATATAAAATATTGGTGATTTCTTTTTCTTCACAGATTCTTTTGATGTCGGAAATACGACCCAAAACCTCGACACCTTTAATGGTCATACCAAGCTTAGACGGATCGTCATCCACAAAGCCGATAACATTATAATTAAGCTTGGTATTGATGCTCACTTCCCGGGCAACAATCTGACCTGCCTCGCCTGCACCTACAATTAAAAGACGATTACTGCTCTTTTTGTTGCCGTGCTTTTTGACAATGCGGACTGCCATGCGGTGATACATATGTAACAGTGCGCGGGTGAAGCAGGAGAGTACCGCACATAAAAGAGTAGCGGTAAAAATATGATCGGTGGGTAAAAATACAGATTTCGGGATAATGGAAAGCGGAATCATGGGGAACAGAATGAAAAGCGTTGAGAACAAAAGCTTTGCAAAATCCGTAAACCCTGCAGTTTGCCAGTATTTTTTGTATACGCCTGAAAGCAGGAAAAAGCAAATCTGGAAAAATAGCAGAGCAAGTGCCGTATACACAATTTTGTACACAGAGATTTTATCGGCAAAGTCCAGACCGTACAGTAAGATTTCCAAACCGAGGACACTGCAGATTGTACCGATGATATCAGCAATGACAAAAAGAGTGGTAATCAGCACCTGGCTTAAATAGAATTTTTTCATATATATATAAACACTCCAATCATTTATCCTAAAAACATTATATCACTTTCATATGTGAAAGTCAAATACATTTGCAGAATTAAAATTAAGAAAAAAACGCAAAAAATGAAATATTTTTCTTGACAAACGGAAAAAGATGTGGTATCATTGAGTGTAACCGCTCGAAAATGGTTTATGAAGTGCGAAAGCCACCGGTATCGGCGAGTCTAAAATACAGGAGGTGAAACCGTTATGTACGCAATTATCGTAACGGGTGGTAAGCAGTATAAAGTGTCTGAAGGCGATACCTTGTTTATCGAAAAGAAAGACGTTGCTGTTGATGATACCATTAAGTTTGACGAAGTTCTGGCAGTATCTTCTGATGCAGGATTTACCGTTAATCCCGCAGGCGCTTCTGTTGAAGCGAAAGTAATTGGCCAGGGTAAGGACAAGAAGATCATTGTTTACAAGTATAAACCGAAAAAGGGTTATCACAAAAAGCAGGGTCACAGACAGCCTTACACAAAGATTCAGATTGAAAAAATTAACTTTTAATTAAAGTTTAAGTCGAAAATTTCGGAGGTGAGATTACATGGCACATAAGAAGGGCGTCGGCAGTACCAAAAACGGCAGAGATTCCGAGTCTAAACGCCTTGGCGTTAAGCGTGGCGACGGTCAGCACGTTTTGGCCGGTAACATTCTCGTTAGACAGAGAGGAACCAAAATCTATCCCGGTATTAATGTTAAAAAGGGTGGAGACGATACACTGTTTGCCTTGATCGACGGACAGGTTAAGTTCGAAAGAAAAGGTAAAGACAAGAAGCAGGTTAGTGTATACGCTGCTGAATAATGAAACTGCAAGGTGCCGATACTTTATAGTACCGGCACTTTTTACTTTGAAAATATAGGAAAGGAGCGGATAAAAATGTTTATTGACAGAGCGAAAATTTTAGTAAAAGCCGGAAAAGGCGGCGATGGAAGCATGTCTTTTCACAGAGAAAAGTATATTGCATCCGGCGGTCCTGACGGCGGCGACGGCGGTAACGGCGGCGACGTAATTTTTGTGGCGGATAATCAGCTGTCCACTCTTCTGGATTTTAAATATAAGAAAAAGTACCTGGCGGAAAACGGTGGGGACGGTACTGCGGGCAAATGTCACGGTAAAAACGGTGCAAACCTTACCATCAAAGCGCCGATTGGTACGGTGATTAAATACAACGGCGTTATTGTTGCCGATTTGAAAGAAAAAGGCGATACCTTTGTAGCGGCAAAAGGCGGCAGAGGCGGTTGGGGCAACGTACATTTTGCAACCGCAACCCGTCAGGCACCTAAATTTGCAAAGGTGGGCACTTTAGGGGATGAACGTGAACTGGAGCTTGAATTAAAGCTTCTGGCAGACGTGGGTCTTTTGGGTTTCCCGAATGTGGGTAAATCCACACTTTTGTCTACCGTAAGTGCTGCAAAGCCTAAAATTGCAAACTATCATTTTACAACGCTTATTCCCAATCTTGGGGTGGTTTCCGCAGGAGAAGGCGAAAGCTTTGTGGTTGCGGATATTCCGGGATTGATTGAGGGCGCAAGCGAAGGCGCAGGCTTGGGACACGACTTTTTGCGCCATGTAGAGCGTACCCGTATGCTCATTCATGTTGTGGATGTTTCAGGCATCGAGGGCAGAAATCCCATAGAGGATTTTGACCTGATTAACAAAGAACTTGTGGCATATAATCCGGATTTGGCTTCCCGTCCGCAGATTGTGGCGGCAAACAAAACAGATATTTTAACCGATCCCGATATGTACAAAGCTTTCTTGGAAGAAATGGAACGTCGTGAATACAAAGTTTTTGAAATTTCTGCGGCAACCAAGACAGGTGTAAGAGAGCTTATGGCGTATACTGCGTCCATGCTCAAAGAAATTCCGATTCCTGAAATTGAAGTGGAAAGCATTGACCATGTGGATTACACCTTTACACCTATGGAAGAATTTACCGTGCGTCGGGAAAATGAAATTTATGTGGTGGAAGGTCCGTATGTCACAAAGCTGATTAACTCCATTAACTTTGATGATTACGAATCTTTAAGCTATTTCCAGACCATGCTCCGCAAAAAGGGCATCATTGAGGCACTGGAAAAAGCAGGTATTAAAGAAAATGACATCGTTCGCATGGACGAGTTGGAATTTGAATTTGTATTCTAAGGCGGTAAGATATGAATATCGGCATATTTGGCGGTACATTTAATCCCATTCATAACGGACACATATCCCTTGCTGAGCAGTTGCTCGGCAAGGGCATTTTGGATAAGGTTTTGTTTATGGTTTCCGCCCGTCCGCCTCATAAAAATGAACCGCAGGTTTCGGCAGAGGCACGCTATGAAATGGTACAGCTTGCTTTGGAGGACAAACCGGGCATGGAGCCTTGCGACATGGAATTAAAACGAGAGGGAAACAGCTATACGGTGGATACAATGGAAGCAATTCGTGCAAAATATCCGAAGGATCATATATTTTTTATTATGGGTGCGGATATGTTTGTGGATTTGCCCCGCTGGAAAGAGCCGGAGCGGTTATTCCGGGAGGTTTCGTTTATTGTTTCGGACAGAAGCGGTGCGTTTTCGGAGACAGAATACCAAAAAAAGGTAACGGATATTCAGGAAAAATTCAGTCCCAAAGTGCAATTTGTGCCACTTTTGACGCCGGATGTTTCCTCTACCGCACTCAGGTCGGAGGCGGATTGTACCGAACTGCCTGAAAAGGTGTATGCATATATTAAAAGGAATGGATTGTATGAATGAAGAGATTTTAAAGGTGCTGGTGCAAAAGCTTCGGGAGAAACGCTTTTTGCATACCTTAGGGGTTGCAGAGTGTGCTAAAAAGCTTGCTTTTAAATATGGTGCAGACCCCGAAAAAGCCTATACGGCAGGCTTATTGCATGACATTGTAAAGGAAGATACCATTGAACAAATGCGTATGCTTTGTAAGGATTTAAATCTGGATGAAGAAATGCGTGCAACCCGTGCATTGTTGCATGGCCCTGCCGGAGCAGAATATGCTAAACAGCACTTTGAAATTGATGAAGATATGTATAATGCCTGTTTTTACCACACGGTGGGCAGAGAAAATATGTCGGTTTTAGAAAAAATCGTGTATCTGGCAGATGTGATTGAACCCAATCGCACGCAGCCGGGGGTGGAAGAGCTCAGAAGCCTTGCGGAAGAAAATCTGGATAAGGCGGTTTTGCAGGCGATGGAGAATACCATCTCCTATTTGCATGAAAATGGCATGAAAGTACACAAAAATTCTTTAAATGCACGGAATTTTCTGTTGAAATCTATATAAATTTGTGATACAATAAGAATTAGAGTAAATTTTATAAAGGAGGACTTTATGGAATCCGTAGAAATCGTAAAAAAAATAATGGCGGCGCTTGGTAAGCACAAGGCACAAGATGTGAAAATCTTAAAGCTTGAGGATGTAACCGTGGTAACCGATTACTTTGTAATCGCAGGCGGTAACTCCAACACGCAGGTAAAAGCATTAGCCGGTGCCATTGAAGAAGAATTAAAAAAAGACGGCATTGAAGTTAATCACGTAGAAGGTCATGACAGCGCGTCCTGGATTCTGCTGGATTACGGCGGTGTGATTGTACACGTGTTTATGCCGGATGCAAGAGAGTTTTATAATTTAGAACGTCTCTGGGCGGATGCAACCGAAATTGCACCCGATTCACTTTGATTGATAAACAGAAAGGTTTTGATATAAGATGGATTACAAATTCAGACAAATTGAAGACAAATGGCAAAAATACTGGGACGAGCATCATACCTTTGAGGCGTCCTCGAAAGATAAATCCAAGCCGAAGTTTTATGGCTTGGTAGAATTTCCGTATCCCTCGGGCTACGGCTTGCATGTAGGACATCCCAGAAGCTATACTGCCCTTGACATTGTGGCAAGAAAAAGAAGAATGGAAGGCTATAACGTACTGTATCCCATGGGATGGGATGCATTTGGTCTGCCCACCGAAAACTTTGCAATCAAAAATAAGATTCATCCCCGCATTGTAACCGAAAACAATGTGGCAAACTTTAAGCGTCAGTTAAAGAGCATCGGTTTTTCCTTTGACTGGTCGAAAGAAATCAACACCACAGACCCGAATTATTTCAAGTGGACCCAGTGGATTTTCTTGAAATTGTTTGAAAAAGGACTTGCTTATAAGCAGGAAATGCCGGTTAACTGGTGTGTAAGCTGTAAGTGCGGTCTGGCAAACGAAGAAGTTGTAAACGGTGTTTGCGAACGTTGCGGCAGCCAGGTTGTACAGAAGTTAAAGAGCCAGTGGATGCTCAAAATTACCGAATATGCACAGCGTCTGATTGATGACTTGGATGACCTTGACTACATAGAACGCGTTAAAATTCAGCAGAAAAACTGGATTGGCCGTTCTGAGGGCGCAGAGGTTGATTTCGCTTTAACAGTTGGCGAAAAGCTCAGAGTATATACCACCCGTCCCGACACCTTGTTTGGTGCAACCTACATGGTTATCTCGCCCGAGCATCCTTTTATCGACAAATTTGCATCTGAAATTACCAATATGGACGAAATCAAGGCTTACCGCGAAGCGGCAGCTAAAAAGTCCGATTTTGAAAGAACCGAGCTTGCCAAAGATAAGACCGGTGTAGAAATGAAAGGCATCCGTGCCATCAACCCGGTAAACGGCAAAGAAATTCCGGTTTGGATTTCCGATTATGTACTCATGACCTACGGTACCGGTGCGATTATGGCAGTACCTGCACACGATACTCGTGACTATGAATTCGCAAAGAAATTTAATCTCCCCATCATTCAGGTGGTTGAGGGCGACAATGTAGACCTGGAAAAAGAAGCGTTCACCGATGTGTCGGAAGGCGTGATGATGAATTCCGATTTCCTGAACGGTTTGCAGGTAAAAGAAGCGATTCAGAAGATTATCGCATACCTTGCCGAAAAAGGCGTTGGCAAAAAGAAGGTTAACTATAAACTGCGTGACTGGGTATTCTCCAGACAGCGTTACTGGGGTGAACCCATTCCGTTGGTACAGTGCGATTGCTGCGGATTCGTTCCCGTTCCTGAAAGCGAATTACCTTTAACACTTCCGGATGTGGAAAACTACGAGCCTACAGACGACGGTCAGTCGCCTTTAGCGGCAATCACCGATTGGGTAAACACCACTTGTCCTAAGTGCGGTAAGCCTGCAAAGCGCGAAACCGATACCATGCCCCAGTGGGCTGGCTCTTCCTGGTACTTCCTGCGCTATATCGACCCCAAAAACGATTGTGCGTTGGCTGCCAAAGAAGAACTGGATTACTGGATGCCGGTGGATTGGTACAACGGCGGTATGGAACACACCACATTGCACTTGCTTTATTCCAGATTCTGGCACAAGTTCTTATATGACATTGGTGTTGTCAGCATGCCCGAGCCTTATAACAAACGTACCAGCCATGGTATGATTCTGGGCGAAAACGGCGAAAAGATGTCCAAATCCCGTGGTAACGTGGTAAATCCCGATGATATTGTAGAAAACTACGGTGCAGATACATTCAGAACCTACGAAATGTTTATCGGTGCGTTTGACCAGTCTACGCCCTGGTCCGAACAGGGTGTTAAGGGTTGTCACAAGTTCTTAGAACGTGTCTGGAACTTGCTGGATATTGTAACCGATGAAACGGAATATTCCAAAGACATGGAAAGCCTGATGCATAAGACCATCAAAAAGGTAACCGACGACATCGAAAAGATGAAGTTTAACACCGCGATTGCATCGCTCATGGCACTTATCAATGAATTCTATCGTAAGGGTAGTGTGACAAAGGGCGAACTTAAGACCTTTATCCACTTGCTGAACCCCACCGCACCGCATATCACTGAAGAAATGTGGCAGGTGCTGGGCTTTGAGGGTACACTTTCTGCAAATGCATGGCCGACCTTTGACGAAAGCAAAACGGTGGATGATTCAGTAGAAATCGTGCTTCAGATTAACGGCAAAATCCGTGACAAGCTGGTAATTCCGTCCGGTCTTTCCCGCGAAGATACTGAAAAAGCAGCTATGGAAAGCGAAAAAATTAAAGAACTTACCGCAGGTAAGCAAATCATTAAAGTTATCGCTGTTCCCGGCAAGCTTGTAAATGTAGTATGTAAATAATTTTAAAACTCTGCTCACTTGAGCAGAGTTTTTCTTTACAAAACAGGAAATATGTGCTACAATAAAAATGCCAAGTAATTTCATATTTAGAATCACTATAAGTGTGCGTTTTTCTTTTAGGTAAAAATGCATGCTCTGTTTTGCATACTTGTAGTGATATTTGTATGTGTGAAATTGCTTGGCGGCTCGGAGCTGTGCGTTTTTCATGCGTAGCTTCGGCTACGCATTTTTTATTTTACAAGGAAGAAAAAAGGAGGAAGAAAAGTGAAGGAACTGTTTGAGTTGACAGCAAGAGAGCGACCTAAAACGTTGGAAGATTGTGCAAGACCGGATCCGGTGGTTTCTTGTTTGTACAGTTGGGCAAATACATTAAGACATTGGGGGAGATATGCTTGCATTGTATTCGTATTGTTTGGTATTCTCGATGGGGTGACGATTGCATCTGCTGTAAAAGAAAAAGCTTTTTTGGCGTTTGTGATAGAATTTTTGCCCGATTTGATTACGGGAGTTATTGCATACCTCTCGTTTGCTTGTGTCGGTGTATTGTTGATTGCTTTTGCAAATGTTATTTACAACACCAGAATAACAGCAAACTTTAAGATGTATAACGAATTGCCTGTGCCGATAGTTAAAGTAGCTGTAAAACCGGATGCCAAAGCATATGAGGCGGGATATTGGGTGTGTAAAGAATGTAAAACTAAAAATCCGGCAGGTGCAAACATGTGTTACAAATGCGGATTGAGTGAAAAACTGTTTTAAAAGGCATATTTCTTGATAATAAAAGTAGCGTAGCGTGCGAAAGGATATGATTTTCAAATCATGTCCTTTTTTCTATGAAATGGAGATGTGAAACACACAAATTTCTTGCGAAAAAAGCAGAGGTGTGTTATACTGTATATATCGACAAAAAAGGGGGAACAGAAATGAAGAAAATAATGACGGTTGTTTTGAGCGTGGTTATGCTTATGTCTTGCTTTGGCATGATTGCACAGGCGAAGGTAGGAGATGTAGTGGGAACGGCTTTGAATACTGATATTGTAGTATACATCAATCATTATGCCATTCCGTCCTATGCGGTGAACGGACAGTCCGTAGTTGTGGCGGAGGATTTACAGAATTTCGGATTTGATGTATTCTGGAATCAGTATGACAGAAGCCTGACCATAACCCGCAACGGAAGTACAGAGGTAACTGCCATGGAGGTTTGTAAAGAAGATGCCCCGGGAACAAAATTTACCGATATACTGGCAACTGATATTAAGGTTTATGCGGGTAATAAGCGGATAACTTCATATGCAATGAACGGATATACCATGGTGCCTGTGGAGGAATTGACCATGTTTGGAGACGTGCATTGGGTTCCTAACGAGCGTGCACTGAAAATGTGGGTAAGTGATCTGCACGCGAATCATGTGATGCAGGAGGTGTCTTATTGGAAAGTGCCGATGCTCACAATGGATATGCAGGAGATATATGTGTTCCCAAGCGAGGTGCTTGCATATCAGGCGGCAGGGTGGTATACATATGGCGATTTTGTGATTGCTTGGGCAAACAAGCTGGCAAACGAACAGGGATACGCTGCAGCTGCAGAATATCTGGAAACCAAGATATACGGTGAAGACTTCGGTACTCTCTATGCTACCGATGAGCATGTCGAGCTGTTGCTGAAATACTACAGACTGCTGTATAGACAGGTCGGTGTTCCCATTGTTGTAAAGGATACTTATGTAGACTATGATTCAAGCGGAAATCCGCAGGCGAATCTTGTGCTTTGGAACATATCCAATAAAAATATAGAAGCCTTTGAACTGGAATTTACATGCATGAATGCATATGGTGAAATTACTTATGATTATAACTATTATGATGCAATCATAAGCGGTTATACCGATTTTGCCGACTTAACATGGGGAGACACTGTGACATACACCTGGACAATTGATGACTGCAGCAGAATGCGAAAAGTCGGAAATGTGTATATCGAAAAAGTTGCGTTTGATGACGGAACGACCTGGTTCAGATAAAAAGCAAATAAAAAAGACCGCAACGCGGTCTTTTTTTATTTAATGGATTCTAGTGCTTGCTTTAAAACAGGCTCAATGCCTTTTGCCATAAGATGAAAACCGAGGTCGTTGGGATGACAACCATCGAAGGTGCAATCTGCGTGGTCGTGTTCGTTTTTGAAGAAGGTTTCTCCATCAATAAAATAAACATTTTTGTCACCACGAGCAAGTGCATTTTGGTATGTCTGATAGACAACGGCACGACGTTTGATGCTGTTTTCTATTCCTTCTTTGCCGTGTGCAGGGTGTCCGAAATCAGGCTTGGTAATCATAATAATCGGTATTTCGGGATGTTTTTTGCGCACGGTTAAAAATACATTCTCGTGGGTGTTTTGAAGATGCTCAAGGGTGGGGGCGTTGTGTTCGTAATCCAATACAAAAACAGACATATCAAGGCTTGCAAGATATTCTGCTATTTCCGGTTCACCCTTTGCGTTTCCTGAAAAGCCTAAGTTGATATAATCAAAATCAAGCGCACGGGAAAGAATGGAAGTGTACTGCAAACCGGGTCTGGAGGCACATCCGCCCTGCGTAATAGATGAGCCGTAAAACACAACCGGTTTTTGGTATGTATAGGGTTTTGCAGGTTTAAACACCGCATTTTTTTGTAAACCGATATACACATCGGCTACATTATTATATAGTGGGAAGTTGATTGTGATTTCACGCATGCCTTTGTCAGGGAAATCCCAATAGGTGTCATAGTCCTTGGTTGTATTGGGGGGCGGAACCAACGGACGGAAAAACAGATTGTCTCCGTAAATATCAAATCCGGCAGCACCGGTAAGGGTCATGTTATTAGGTCTTGCGATACCGTTGGTTTTGCAGGAAATGGCAATGTAGTCTGAATCTGTAACAAACCGAAGTCTGCCACCTGAGGTGTTCTCGTTCAGCCAAATGAGATTTTGGCTGATTTTTTCTGCAACTGATTTGTCCATGCGAAAAAACTGGGTTTCATCATACATCAAACCGTATAAGCACCAATCGTTTTCCTTAACATTGTAAAACACAACATCTTTTTTGTCTATCGCTTCGGGAACTGTAAAATTTTTATCAATTTTAGAAATATCGCTCATTTTTTAACACTCCTTTTTCAGGGATTCTAGTGCTTGTTTTAAAACAGGCTCGATGCCTTTTGCCATGAGCGCAAAGCCGTGGTCGGTGGGATGAACGCCGTCTACTGTGCAATCGCCCGGGTCGGTTTCGTTTATCCAGAAGCTTTCGCCATCTACAAAGTATACGTTTTTGTCTCCGTTTTCAAGGGCATTTTTGTAGGTGGTATAAATGATGTCGCGACGTTTTATATCCTCTTCCTTTGTGTTGTAAGGGATACCAAAATCGGGCTTGCTAATCATGATAACAGGCAATTCAGGTTGTTTTTCGCGAATGGTTTTAAACAGCTGTTCGTGCCGTTCCTGCAATCCTTCCACACTTGAGTTGTGGTCGTAATCCATGACAAAAACGGACATATCAAGGTTTGCAAGATAGTCAGCCATAGCAGGTTCCCCTTTGGCATTTCCCGAAAAGCCTAAATTGAGGTGGTCAAAATCAAGCTTTCGGGCAAGTATTGCAGAATACTGACAGCCCGGTCTGGAAGCACATCCGCCTTGCGTAATGGACGAGCCGTAAAACACCACCGGCTTTTGGTATGTATACGGCTTTGCAGGCAGGAAGGTAGCATCCTTCTGCAAACCGAGATACACCTCATCAACGGGGTTATAAAGAGGGAAATGTATCAAAATTTCGCGCGGTTTACGGTCGGGGAATTCCCGATAGGTATCCATACCGCCTACAGCATCTACTGTGGTGATTAAAGGACGGTAAAATATGTTGTCTGCATAAATATCAAAGCTGGAGCTGCCCGAAAGAGGCATATGATTCATGTGATGTTCAAGGCTTCCTTTAAAAGAGATGGCAATATACTCTGAATCGGTAACAAAACGAAGTCTGCCTCCCGATGTGTGGTAGTTCAAGACTTCAACGCCTGTGCTGACTTCTTTTGCAATCTCTTTGTCCATACGGTAAAAGCATTTGTTATCATATTTCAAACCGTGTAAGCACCAGTCATTTTCTTTAATGTTGTAAAACACCACATCGTCCTTGTCAATGGTTTGGGAAACATCAAAGTTTTTATCAATCTTGGAAATAGGATTCATTTTTTTAAAGCCTCCCAATCAATTTTTTTGGTTTTGTAGTAGTATTCTTTGTCATGGTCGCCGATTTCGCGTAATACTTTACAAGGGTTGCCTACCGCAACAACATTTGCGGGGATATCTTTGGTAACAACACTTCCTGCACCGATGACCGAATTGTCTCCGATGGTAATGCCGGGCAGGATTACAGAATTGGCACCAATCCAGACGTTATTTCCAATGTGCACGGGAATGTTGTACTGTGCCACATCTCTTCTCAAATCGGGATTTATCGGGTGTCCTGCGGTGGCAACGGTGACGTTCGGACCAAACATAACCGAATCCCCTACAAAAATATCGGTATCGTCCACCAACGTTAAATTAAAATTTGCATATACATTGTTGCCAAAATGTGTGTGACAGCCCCAGTTTGCGTGCAGGGGCGGCTCTACATAACAGTTTTTGCCAACTTCAGCTAACAACTCTTTTAAAAGGAAGGCGCGTTTTTCGAATTCTGAGGGACGTGTCTGATTAAAGTCGTATAATTTCTCCAGACATAAAATCTGTTCTTTCATCAGTGCTTCGTCATCACAAAAGTAGATTTCTCCGCTTTTCATGCGTTCTTTTGCGTTCATACAGTTACCTCCCTACCATCAGTTTTACGGCGCGTTGCCATGCAAGCTTTTCTTCTTCGGTAATACTTTCATTTGCATAACGGTAGTCGTGCTTGCGGACAATTTCATCTAAATGCTCCTTTGCAGTTTCTAAGTTTCGAATCTGCACCTCATAAAGCCCGGCTAAAAGCTCTTTTTGCTTTTTGAAGCGTATCTTCAGCTCTTTTAAATGCGGTCGGCAAATGCAGGATTTTGTGTCTGCAAACTTGTCATAAAACGCCTTATCGCCCGAAAAGTATTCCATAAAAGCTCTGTAGGTTACCTCGTCTGCTTCCACTTCCTTAGAGCAAACCAGACAACCGGGTTTCTTTTTGGCGTCAATATTTTTTAAATAGTCACCGATTAAGTCGCTGTATAAAATAGAGTGGGCAAGCGGGTCACCCTGCGCCATCATATCATAGGCATGCTTGCGACAGAGACCACCGTTATTGCGGATGGTTGTACGGAAATTTCGGTCATTGACGCCTTCGTACAAAAAAGCATCAATAAACTCGTCTGCCCATTTCTGGCGCATGAGACAAATCGGGCAGTCGTCCTGCTCAAAAAGCTCCATAAAGTCATAGTATTTCTGGGTCTTTATCATTTTTGTACTCCTTTGAAAAAAGCTGTGCTTTTCGCACAGCTTTTTTATTCATTTATTTACCTGCGGGAAAAACAACGATGGAAATTGCTTCAGCGGTAAAGCCTGTGGTGGAAACCACGGCGGTTAAAGTATCACCGGGCTTGATGGTAGAAAGTGTTGCTTTTTTGCCGGTGGTACCGTTGATGATGCTTGCACCGGATTTCACAAACACTTTTTCGTACGAGCCGTCATTTAAGAGTAATGTAATGGAAGAATAGTTGGTGTTTACTTCAGTTACAGTACCCATTACATTTACGCTTTCAACTGTCGGTGTAGAGGTGATGGTTACTTCGGTTACGGTGGAGCTGTCGGTTTTAACGACTGCCGGGAAACCGAGACGAACATCGTAAATGGTTGCTTCTTCACCGTTGATGGTAATGGCGATGCTGTTATCCATTGCACATTCAATTTCTTCCTTGCCGATATCAATCTTGATTCTGGGATTGGTGCTGGAAATGATGATTTCTTCAATGGTACCTTCGTAGGATTTCTTTACGCTGGTTGCATCAACAGAGTAGATGATATCGTATTCCATTTTAACGGTAACCTTGTCGCCAACCTTTAAGTCGCGCATGGTTACTTCATCACCGTTTCTGGTAACAGATACGTCGTCTTCAGAGAGCGGATATGTCACAACGCTGTTGTTGGAAAGCTTGATGGATAGGCTGCCTTCTTCTTCGTAATCAAAGGCGCTGATATAGCCGTTGATGGTGGTTTTTCTTGCAGCTGCGTTGATAATGGTTACACGGCTGTCGCGAATGGTGAGCTTAATGCGGTCGCCACTCTGCAGAGAAGACATGGAAACCTCTTCGCCGTCTAAGTAAATGCGAACATCATCGTCTAAAATATAGCTTAAGGTGCTGGGGTCGTCTCCGATTTCGCGAACCAGAATTTTCTGAATTGTGGAGGAAGAACCTTTTCCGGCATAATAGCCTTCAATTGTTTCGTCTTTCAGTACGGTCAAGGCTTCAATCATATAAATGTCTTTGCCGGAATACTGAACGTTAATGATGTCACCGGTGGAAATCATGTCGATGTCTTCAATGTTTTCTGCATTTAAGGTGATGCGAACATCGCCGGTATTATTAAATACTTCCTTGTTGTTAAACTCATCAATGTAGGTGATGGAGTTATCGAAACCGCTTACCTCTTCAACAGTACCGCATACGGTAGAAAGGTTTAACGTTTTCATGGCATTGTAAAGCAAAACCGACATTTGTGCGCGGGTTACGATGCCGTTGGGATCAAACTTGTTATCTTCTACACCTTTCATTAAACCGTGCTGGTAGCAGTAGTTTACATGCGGTAAGGTTTTTGCGGAAATTTCTTCCACATCAGCAAAGGGGAGCGAAATTTCGTCAGCCTTGAGCAGTTCATCCTCTGCATTTGCCATTTTTACCATAAGAACAGCTGCTTCATAGCGCTTAACGGGCTGTGCGCCCAGATCCAGTTTAAGAAAAGTCTGTAATTCTTCGGGACTGAAAACCTCGCGGTATAAAATGTATGCTAAGTTTTTCTGGTAGGCAGGATATTTCAATAAATTCACAACAGGATAATAATTGTTTTCGGCGAGCTCAACAATTTTTGCTTCTGTCGGATTATTCACACCAAGAATTCTGGAAATCAGAAGCAAAGAGTCAATACGGGTTACGCCCTGATCCGGTCGGAATGATCCGTCCTCAAAGCCGTTGATGATACCCATGTCAGCCATTTCATTAATCTGTGTAGTTGCCCAGCTGTATCTTTCTGCATCCACATCGTCAAAAGCGAAAACAGAAAAGGTAAGTTGCGAAAGCAAAAGTGCGACACACATTACACCTGTAATTATTTTTTTAATCATGTGTATTCCTCCCTAATTAGTTTCATGGTATTTATATCATACCATATATTGTGGATAATAGCAATAGTTTTTTCAAAAAAACAAGGTTTAATTTTAAATTTTTTGGGGAAAATCTGTATAGAATTCATGAAAAGGAGGAGAATGAATGAAAGTTTTACAAAAGCCGGTTTTTATTGGTGTCGGAATTTTTCTGGCAGGTATTTTACTTACAGGGGTTATCAGCCGTTATTATATCTCCAGAACCAACGAAATCAGTCAGAATGTATTGGATACGCAACAGCAGTCCATGAAAAATATGCAGGAGATGTTGTCTGTACCTGAGCCGGAAATGCATACTGTTCCGGTGGTTGAAGAGGTGCCCGAAGAACCTATGCCCGAAGAAACGATTGCAGAAGCGGAAGCAGATCTGTTTGCACTTTGCGCACCGGTTGCGGGAGACGTTATGACTGCGTATACAGGAGAGAGACTGGTATATTCTCCGGTTTTTGCAGACTATCGGGCACACGCCGGTATTGATTTGTACGGTGCTGTGGGAGAAACGGTGCGCGCTTGCGAAAAGGGTGAGGTACATGCCATTTATGCAGATAACATGTACGGAAAAACCGTTGAAATTAAACACGAAAACGGATTTTTGACCAAATACGCGAATCTTGATGCACAGGTGAAGGTGCAGGTCGGTGAGACGGTAGAACAGGGCGCTGTCATCGGTACAGTGGGCGAAACGGCTCTGGTGGAAGCTCAATCTGAACCGCATTTGCATTTTGAGCTTTATGAGAACGAAAAAGCAGTAAATCCGGAAGTGTATATAGAATTTTAAAAGGAGATAGCTAAGCTATCTCCTTTTAAAATTCTATGTCTTCTTCAACATTTGTAATATAAGGCAAATGCATGGCGACGGTGCAGATATAAATGTTTCTCACACCCTCTTTGCGGAGCTTTGCCGCGCAGGCGAGGGTGGTTGCACCGGTGGTGTAAATATCATCCAGCAATAGTGCGGTTTTGGGTGGGTTATCCGTGGGAATTGCCTCAAAAGCCTTTTTGGGATTGTTTTGGCGTTCTGCTTTGTTTAAGGTGCTTTGCCTTGGGGTATGCATGGTTTTGCGGAGCATATGAACCACGGGAATCCCGGACAGGACGGAGAGGGCTTTTGCAAGCTGGACACACTGGTCGTAGCCTCTCTCCTTCAGTCGCTGTTTAGAAACAGGGACGGGAATCAATGCATCAAAATTTGTAAGGTTATACTTATTTAACCGTTCCAGAAGAAAAGGCGCAAAGCTTTGCGCATAGTAGGGGCGGTTGCGGAATTTGAAGCATAAAATGGCTTCACGCAATTCTTCTTTATACAGAAAAGGGGAAACAATACCGCGGATGCCCGGAAAATGTCCTGCACAATAGGGACAGAAAGGCTTTTCATACACAGCATCCATAGCCTTTCCGCATCGGGGACAGGTGCGTATCGGTAAAAAGGGTAATTTTACCCGACACTTGTCACAAAGATTCGGCGGCTTTTGATTTATGGGCATGACCTTCCGGCAGAAAATACACTTTGGCGGAAAGAACAGATTTTTAAGAATCATAGGTTAAACGCTCCTGTAGTCCCGAGTATCTTCGGAATTCGTTATTGTTTTCAATCATCTGGGACAAAACGGTTTCCTGGCCCACCAGTACCACCAGCTGTTTGGCACGGGTTACGGCGGTGTACAGAAGATTTCTGGACTGCATCATGGTGTTCCCCGAAAAGACAGGCATAACAATAATGGGAAATTCACTGCCCTGGCTTTTGTGTACCGTAGTGGCAAAAGCCGGCTCTAACTCCATAAGAGAAGCGAAATGATAGGTTACCAGCTTGTCCTCGTCAAACAGTATGGTCATCTGTTCATTGCGGTTGTCAATGGTCTGGATGATGCCCATATCCCCATTGAACAAACCCTGTCCCTCGGGCATGAACGGGTCATTGCTTTCCCAGGGAATGTCATAATTATTTTTAATCTGCATCACCTTGTCGCCCTCTCTGTAGAGGTGTTCGCCGAACTTTTTCTCGTTCTTTTTATTGTCTGCGGGGTTTAAGGCGTTTTGCAGGGCTTCGTTTAACACGTTTACACCCACAGCATTTTTACGCATGGGGGTTAAAACCTGAATGTCGGTGTAGGGATTTACGTTGTATGCCTTGGGCAGACGGTATTTGCAAAGCTCCACAATGGTTTCCACCACTTTTTCGGGGGAATTGCGGTTCATCAAAAAGAAATCCTTGTCTTTTTGATTCAAAACGGGAAACTGTCCGCTGTTGATGCGGTGGGCGTTCATGACAATCATGCTTTCGCGTGCCTGACGGAAAATTTCGGTCAGGCGGATGGTCAGCACACCTTCACTTTTGATAATATCCCGCAATACATTGCCGGGGCCTACCGAGGGAAGCTGATCGGCATCTCCGACCAAAATCAGGGAAGTGCCGTGGGGAATTGCCCGTAAAAGGGCGTGGCAAAGCAAAATATCCACCATGGACATTTCGTCTACAATCACAGCGTCCGCTTCTAAAGGCGAGGCTTCGTTGCGGGCAAATTTTGTGCGATGCTCCTCTCGGGAGTATTCAGCTTCCAGTAAGCGATGAAGCGTACACGCCTCGTGGTTGGTCACCTCGGTCATGCGCTTTGCGGCACGACCCGTGGGTGCGGCAAGCAGGACGGTTTTGCCATCTGCCTCCATGGTCTGGATAATGGTATTGATGACGGTGGTTTTACCGGTACCGGGACCGCCTGTGATTACCACAACCGGAGTGGTCATGGCAGTAATTGCGGCACACCGTTGTTTTTCTTCCAAATTAATGCCGATACGGGCAGACACCTTGTCTACCAGCTTTTCCAGGGCAGGGGTTACCGACTTGGGCGGAATGTTGTTTAGTTCGCGCAGTTTGTCTGCAACGCCCGTTTCTGCCATATACATGCCGGCAAGGTAAACCGCCTCAAAAGCTTCGTGTTCTTCACGAATCAAATAGTGTTCCATGCAAAGCTCGCTTACTGCAATGTCTGCCGCCTCACCGTCACATTCTGTAAGCTGAATGGTTTTGGAAAGCAGAGTGTAGCGGGGCAGGTACACATGTCCGTTGGAGGAGGATTCCTGCAAAATAAAAATAACTGCCGCCTTGATGCGCTCGGGATTGTCGGCATGCACACCTAAGCCCTGGGCGATTTTATCGGCGGTTTTAAAGCCGATGCCTTGAATTTCCCGGGCAAGTACATAGGGGTTATTCTGAATGATTTCAATGGCGCTGCCGCCGAATTGCTTGTAAATTCTGCCTGCGTATACGGGAGAAATATTGTTTTGTTGCAGAAACATGATAATGTTTCGTACCCCGAACTGTGCCTGATAGCTGTTGCTGATTTCGATGGCTCTTTTTAAAGAGATACCTTTCAGCTCTGCCAGGCGTTCGGGGTCGGTTTCGATGATATTTAAAGCATCTTCCCCGAAGGTTTCTACAATTTTCTGCGCAGTAGACGGACCAATGCCCTTAATCATGCCTGCCGCTAAGTATTTGTAGATGGCTTCGATGGAATTTGGGGGTGTTTTACTGAAGGTGGATACAGAAAATTGTTTGCCGTAAGTGGGATGGTTGATGTATTCGCCTTCCACATCAATCATTTCGCCGGGCGCAACAAAAGGAAGGTAACCTACCAAAGTTACCATAACATCCTGTACATTCATATCGCAAACGCAGTATCCGTTTTCATCGTTGCGGAAAATGATTTCTTCAATTGTGCCGGACAAATGCTCCATTTTATGTATCCTTTCTTATGTATCGGTCATGTATGTATGCAGAAAAATCCGATTGGGAAACGAAATCCGCATACAAAAATTCGTTTTCCAATGAGGAAAAATCCTCTCCGTCTTTTGTGATGACCACCATGGGTAAACACAAACTGCTTAAGGTGCGGAGTGAAAAATACGCGTCACCCTGCTCCCGGTACATGGGGTAGAGGATTACGGCATCTGTAAAGCTTCGGCGCATCAGCTGAAAAGCAGTAAAGACAAGCGCCAGCAGACCAAAGCCTGCAAAAGAGAAAAGAAATATCTGAAACATATACGTCACCTCAATGACAGTATATGCTTTTGACTTAAAAATGTGTATCAGCTGTGCAAAAGCTTATACACGCTGTTTTTGGGCAGATTATAAAAGGCGGCGGTTTCTTTTGCGGCATCCTTTTTGCTCATGCCTGCATCCATAAGGGCTTGCGCTTTTTCTAAAATCATTTCCTCGGAAATAGTTTGTACATCTTCTATAGATGCGGTGTAGCCTTCTACCACCAGAACAAACTCGCCCTTCGGGGGATTTTCTTCAAAATGTGCCAATGCACCCGAAATATCGGTGCGCAACACCTCTTCGTGAATCTTTGTGATTTCACGCACAACCGCGATTTTGCGGTTGCCAAGGGCAGACAGCAAATCCTTTAAGGTGGTCAGTAATTTGTGAGGTGCTTCGTAAAAAATCAATGTGTGGGGAAGGGTTTTAACGCTTTCCAAATGCTCTTTTCTGGAGTTTTTGGTTACCGAAAGAAATCCTTCAAATGAAAATCTTCCGGTGGGCAGACCCGAAACGATAAGCGCCTGCACAAATGCACAGGGACCCGGGACGGGAATGACATCTATGCCGGCTTCGGCACATTGACGTACCAGATCCTCGCCGGGGTCGGAAATGGCAGGGGTGCCTGCATCGGTTACCAGCGCGCAGGTTTCGCCCTCTGCTATTTTGGCTATAATGATTTCACCCCGTTGGAGCTTGTTATGTTCATAGTAGCTGATCATCGGCTTTTTGATGCCGAAATGATTGAGTAGCTTTAAGGTGTGCCTCGTGTCCTCCGCGGCGACAAAATCCGACATTTTCAGCACCTCCAACGCCCGTTCCGAAATATCCGAAAGGTTGCCGATGGGGGTTGCTACCAAATATAAAACGCCATTCATGACTGATTCTCCTTTGTTTTCTGATACAATGCACTGCAATGAGCGGTGTATACGCCGTTTTGGTCGTATACCGTAAGCGGCGTTTCCCACTTTAAACCCTCGTTCCCGTCTTTCATGCCCTCAATTAAAATCAGGCAGGGTGCAGTGTTTTCTCTGGGATATACCGTTAAAATCCGTTTGGGTTCAATACGGTTTTCTTTCATTAAATATATAATTTGTGCGGCACGCTCGGGCTTGTGGACTAAAGCCAGCTTGCCCTTGGATTGCAAAAGGTATGCGCTCCGCTTGATAATGTCCTCTAAAGTGCAAAGCACCTCATGTCGTGCAATTGCAAGGGGAGAGGACGGATTTTTCAGCCCTGTTCCTGCCGGCTTATACGGTGGGTTGCAGGTTATATAGGAAAAAGAGGCGGCGGGAAAAAGAGAAACATCTTTTATGTCCCCCTCTTTGATTTCAATTTTATCTGTAAGGCTGTTGTATTCTACATTTTTTTGGGCGAGGGAAGCGGACTCGGGTTGAATTTCAAGCCCTGTGATTTTTTTTGCATTGCATTTTGCGGTCAGCAAAAGCGGAATAATGCCGTTGCCCGTGCCGATATCTAAGATGGTATCTTTCGGCTTTGGACAAACAAAATTTGCTAAAAGCACCGCGTCGGTGCCGAAGCAAAACAAATCCTTGTCCTGCCAGATTTTTAAATTTCCGACCCCAAGGTCGTCTAACCGTAAGCTCATACATTCACCTTTAATACTTCTGATTTATGAAAAGAGCGACGAACTTTAAAATCCGTCGCTCTTTTTGCATTTTTGTTTTACGCTTCCTGAGGAGCGGAAACAGGACATACGCCTGCACATGCACCGCATTCTAAGCATTCGTCAGCGTTGATAACATATTTGCCATCACCTTCGGAAATGCAGCTAACGGGACATTCGTCTACGCAAGCACCGCAGCTGATGCAATCATCAGAGATAATGTAAGCCATTCGTGGCACCTCCTATCCGTTCTAACTTCATCAAATTATGAAAAAAGGTATTTCTCCTTGTTCCATTTAGATTATTATAACATAAATATTTATATTTGCAAACATTTTTTTAAAAAAAAGTGGATTTTTATTCCAAATTCTTTAATTTTTTCATTTCTTCTGGGTTTACACGTACTTCTGCAGACTTCAAAACGGTTACGTCGCTGACATGCATCAGGTGTGAAACACCCTCTGCATCCTTGTCAAAGTGTATTTTTAGCATGCCGCGCAGAAGATTCACCTCCACAACCTTGCCTTTGCCCTCGGGCGTGTTAACCAGCGAGCCGACATTCGGGGTGGTTTTGAGCAAATCCTCGTAGGCTTCCTGCTCGTATTTCAAACAGCACATCAGTCTGGAACAGGTGCCTGAGATCTTAGTGGGGTTTAATGAAAGGTTTTGTTCCTTTGCCATTTTGATGGAAACCGGTTCAAAACCGCCTAAATGGGATGCACAGCAAAGCTTTCTGCCACAGATGCCAAGACCGCCTAACATTTTTGCTTCGTCACGCACACCGATTTGCCGAAGCTCAATGCGGGTGCGGAATACGGAAGCTAAATCCTTTACCAGGTCACGGAAATCCACTCTGCCGTCTGCGGTGAAGTAGAATAAAATCTTGTTCTGGTCAAATGTATATTCCACTTCTACCAGCTTCATGTCTAAGTTATGCTTTTCGATTTTTTCCTGACAGATTTTAAAGGCTTCTTTTTCTTTTTTAATATTGTCCTCTGCTCTTTGAATGTCCTGCTCGGTTGCAACGCGTAAAACGGGCTTTAACGGTGAGATAACATTCTTTTCATCTGTCATTTTGTTTGCAATGGCAACGTCGCCAAGTTCGACACCTCTTGCGGTTTCCACAACGGCTTTTGCGCCAAGCTCCAGTTTATTGCCTGCAGGGTCAAAGTAGTAAACCTTGCCTCCGTCTTTAAACTTAATTCCTACAATTTCAATCATGTAAGTCCTCCCAGGTATCTAATAAGAAGTTTAACACCGAGCCTTCAAATGCTGCGGCGTTTTTCAGTGCTTCCAGTAATTCAGCCAAACGGGTGGCTGTGTTTTCAATTGCTTTTATGCTCCATTTTCCCGAAAGATTTAAAATTGTTTCTTTTAAATCTTCATTTAATAATCCCGGAACAGAGAGCTTTGTAAAAAGCATGTCTTTTAATATAGCAAACATATAGTCAGCGTTTTTTTGTATTTCCTCCGCATTGTCCTTTAAATATCCGCAAAAATCAAAAATGCAGGATTTTTCGGTACCGCACAGGCGTTCTAAAAACAAAGCAAGTCGTTTGCGGCGGCTAAAGGCACCGTCCTCTTCCAAAAGGGCTTCTGCTAAAGCCGGGTCGCCCTGTGAAAAAGCGGCACAAAAAGCACAGATGGATTTCTTTTCCGGATACTTCTGTTCTAAATACAGCTGTATTTCTTGCGTGCCGGGCGGTGTCAGCTTGAATTTATGGGTGATGCGGGACAAAATAGTGGGGAGCAAATCCTCTTCCTTTTTGGCACACATAATAATCATATCGTAGGCGGGCGGTTCTTCAATGACCTTTAAAAGTGCGTTTTGTGCACCGGGAGTCAGAGCAGAAGCATCCTCTAAAATGAATATTTTGCGGTCACCCTCAAAGGGCTTGATGTACATGCGTCCAATCATTTCGCGGACTTCCTCTACACCGTAGCTTTGCTTTGCTTTTAATTTTTCAACCACAATTTTATCCGGGTGGCTTCCGGCAATTAATTTTTTGCAGGCGGGGCAGACTTTGCACATATCGGTGCCTCTTGCGTCACAAAGAAGGGTGTTTGCGGTTGCATGTGCCAAATCTTTTGCGGTGTCAGGCGAGCCGATAAAAAGCATGGCGTGCCGTAATGTGTTGGTGCGGATGCCGTTCCGGATACCTTCTATGATATTGGCTTGCCATTTGATTCTTGAAAAGTCCAAAACATACCTCCATGCATACTTAATTAAGTTTATTATATAAAAAAACAGCGGATTTGTCAATAGAATTTGTTTCCGTGTGCACATATATTTATTTAATAGAAGAAACGCATATTTGCGGGGCTAGAAATGTGTTTTGCTTATATGAACGTAATGTTAATAAAATGTATTATAGATTAAGTCTGTCAAAAATGAACACTTTTTTGAAAAAAATTGAAATTTAAATTGTTACAAAAATATAAACGAAAATTTCCCGTAGGAAAAAGAAACGGAAAACAGAGAAAAATGAATCAAATTGTAGTGTATGTGGGGATAAATCACCACTATTCATGGTGTTTTTTACTGTTTTTTGTGTTTTTTTCACCACTTTTGATTTTTTGCGAAATCGGCACCTGAAAAATGGAGGAATTTTTTTCCGTGATTTTGGATAAAATAGACCGTGTTGGAAAAAAGAACTTGACAACATGTTAAAAGAGTGTTACAATTAGCGAGGTAAAAAAAGGGGCCATAATCCCCGGGAGGTAAATATGTTAAAAGCAAAAATCAAGTCGGCAGGCAAAGTGCTTCTTGCAATTTGTTTAACCGCAATCGTGATTGCTCCGACATATACCGCGCACGTATATGCTGCAAAAGCATTGTCGGAAGGTCAGAACCCGGCAACCGAGGTTGCTGTAGAACAAGTGAATGTAAGTGAACAGGTTATTATAAAGCATGACACCATTGAAATTAAGCGTCCTGATATGTTTATCGGTGATTCTTATGTATCTGTACAGGGTCAGGACGGTGTCGTTTCCAACAACTACGCAGTGCGCTATGAAAACGGCGTAGAGGTATCTAAGGTATTGCTTGCTGAAGAAATGCTTGTAAAGCCTGTGGATACAATTAAATATGTGGGTACAAAAGTAAGACCTGAAACCAAGCAGACCTTTTTCGGTACATGGGTGACCAAGCCCACATCCTACAGAAATTCCTTTACGGTTTCGTGTACTGCATACGATTTGTCGTATGAAAGCTGTGGCAAACGTCCCGGCGACAGAGGATATGGTATTACCGCATCCGGTATGCGCGCAGGTGTTGGTGTTGTAGCGGTTGACCCGAGAGTGATTCCTTTGGGCACAAAGCTTTATATTGAAGCGGTAGACGGTTCCTGGACCTACGGCTATGCTGTAGCAGGGGATACCGGCGGTGCAATTAAAGGCAATCGTGTAGACCTGTTCTTTAACACCTACAATGAATGCATTCAGTTCGGCAGACGTAATGCAAGAGTTTACATTTTAGATTGATAAAGGGAATGTAAAAAAGTCCGGACCGCAAAAACGCGAGTATAAAGGCAAACGAAGGTTCTACAAACTTAAAAAGAAAGACCTATGATGAAGAAAACACGTAAATTTGGAGTGAACCCAAAAGTTTAGACAAAATTTAATATTAAATTGCTTGAGAATGAGTTCGGTATTGTACCGGGCTCATTCCGTTTAATTTAAGAGATATTCTCTTGTTGTTGTAGTAATGTATGTATTCTTCCAGCTTCTTA
>JAFQQW010000006.1 GCA_017410375.1 Clostridia bacterium
ACAAGATGAGCTACGCCCGCAAATGGTGCCTCCGACGGGAATCGAACCAGTGACACAGGGATTTTCAGTCCCTTGCTCTACCAACTGAGCTACAGAGGCATGCCGCTTGAAAAAGATGAAATGGCGACCCGGATGGGACTCGAACCCACGACCTCCGCCGTGACAGGGCGGCGCTCTAACCAACTGAGCTACCGGGCCATTTCATGGTGGGAACAATAGGGCTCGAACCTATGACCCTCTGCTTGTAAGGCAGATGCTCTCCCAGCTGAGCTATGCTCCCATGAAATGTCGTTTTCCTTAGCGACATCCAATATTATAACAACATTTTTTCGGTTTGTCAATACTTTTTTTAAAAAAATTTAAAAAATTTTCAAAAATCTATTGTTAGATGCCAAAAATTTTGTTACAATAGAATAAACTACTGTACGGAGGAATTTGAAAATGGCTTTTGACGCATCGGTAATCCGCTGTCTGACATTAGAATTAAACGAAAAACTGCGTGGTGCGCGTGTAGATAAAATCCACCAGCCCCAAAAGGATGAGCTGGTTCTGGTTCTGCGTGTCCAAAAAGACAGCTTTAAGCTTTTAATCTCGGTAAACCCTGCGGCATCCCGATTGCATCTTACTGATAGAAAGGTTGAAAACCCCGCTTCACCGCCCATGTTCTGCATGTTTCTGCGAAAGCATTTAAGCGGCGGCAAAATTATCGACATCCGCCAGATTAATTTTGAACGTATCCTGCAGTTTGAAATTGAAAGCTATGACGAGCTGGGCGACTTGACTGTAAAAACCTTAGTGGTGGAAATTATGGGCAAGCACAGCAACGTCATTTTATTAAACAAAGACGGTGTTGTGATGGATTCCATTAAGCGCATCGACATTTCCACAAGCTCTGTGCGTCAGGTGTTGCCGGGGCTTCGTTACAGATTGCCGCCCAACGACCGTTTAAATCCTTTGGAAAGTGATTTTAAGCCTGAAATCTCAGACAGCCGTGCGCCTGAAAAAGCTTTGCTTTCGGTATACTCAGGTATCAGCCCACAGCTGGCAACCGAAATCATAACAAACGGCTATGATGTGGTGATGGACAAAATCCGAAGCAATCAATTCTCACCTATTATTATTTATAAAGAAGAAACACCCGTGGATTTTGCCGCAATTCCCATTTCGATAACCGAATTCGGTACTAAAATCAAGCCGGTTGCAAGCATTTCCGAGGCGGCAGACATTTTTTACAGCCAAAAGGCACATGCACTTCTTTTAAGCCGTTTGTCTGCCGAGCTTATACATCTGATTCAGAATAACATTGACCGCTGTGAGAAAAAGCTTTCCATTTTTGCCCGTCAGATTCAGGATGCAGCAAAGCGGGAAACCTACCGCATCAAGGGCGAATTGCTGACTGCAAATCTTTATCGGGTACAATTCGGAGATACCGAAATCACCGTCGATAATTATTATGACCCGGAGGGCAAAAAAATAACCATTGCTTTAGAACCCAATTTATCCCCTGCCAAAAACGCGCAAAAATATTATACCCGCTACAACAAAGCAAAGGTGAGTGAGGAGCAGGCATACATTCAGCAGAAAAAGACACAAAAAGAGCTTGACTATTTAGAATCGGTTTTAGATGAAATCCTGCGTGCCGAAAGTCCTGCCGAGATTGCCGAAATCAAGGAGGAATTACGGGACGAGGGATATCTGAAACGGGAAAACGGCAATTTGAAAAAGAAAGCCGTGCTGTCTAAGCCCTCACACTTTGAAATCGAAGGGTACGATGTATTTGTGGGCAGAAACAACCGCCAGAATGATGAACTGACCTTAAAATTTGCAAGAAGTCAGGACATGTGGCTGCACACCAAAAACATACCCGGCTCGCATGTTATCATTCAGAAAAAGCAAGGAGAAGACATTCCGGACACTGTGATTGTAAAGGCGGCAGAGCTTGCGGCAAAGCATTCCAAAGCCAAAAACGCCCCCAAGGTGCCTGTGGATTACACCATTGTGAAAAATGTAAAGAAACCATCAGGCGCAAAGCCGGGCATGGTAATTTATGACCATTACAACACCGTGTATGTAACTTTGGTATAATTTTCAACCTTTGCTCACGAAATTTACACAAATTTCTTGTACAATACATGCATGGAGGAATCAAAAATGGAACAACAAGAAAGCTTTTTACTGGACACGCTATCCAAATACTCACCCGAGCAGATTGAAGAGCTGACAAAGCCACTCATTCAGAAATTAAGCAAAATTATGGCTTATTACAAATGTGCCATGATGGAGGTGGAAACCAAATTCAATGTGTTGAATACCGAGTTCTCCCTGCGCCATGACCGCAACCCCATCAACAGCATGAAGAGCCGTCTGAAAAGCTTTGCAAGCATTAAAGAAAAACTGGAACGCAAAAAACTGCCTTTAAACTTAGATGCAATAGAAGCACATCTTTCGGATGTGGCAGGCATTCGGGTGGTCTGTGCCTTTACAGAAGACGTGTATATGCTTGCCGATGCGCTGTTAAAGCAGGATGACATAACCTTAATCGAGAAAAAAGATTACATTAAAAATCCAAAGTCCAACGGCTACCGCAGTTTGCACCTGATTGTGGGCATTCCCATTTTTCTTGCCAAAGAGAAGAAAATGATGAAGGTAGAAATTCAGCTTCGCACCATCGCCATGGATTCCTGGGCAAGCTTGGAGCATCAGCTTCGCTACAAAAAGGATTACGAAAGCATTCCGCAAATGGCAGACGAGCTTTTAAAATGTGCAGAGCTCAGTGCAGAACTGGACAAGCGCATGGATTCTCTTCGAGAACATGCAAAACTGGATATACAAGAATAAGAGCGGTATTCCGCTCTTTTTTTGTCGGTTTTTACATGAAAATTACCCTTTTTTACATAGTTTTTAGCTATTTTTCTGTTTACTTTCTTTATAAATTATGGTAAAATTTATGTACAAGCTATTATAGCGAAGAAAGGATGAAGAAAATGAAAAGAGCAATCGCGTTGGTAACACTCCTTTGCATGGTTTTAGCTAGCATTCCCGCTTTTGCGGCAAGCGAAGCCTCGCAGAGAGCGTATACCACAGAAACCTTTAAGGACGAAGTAATTTTCACCGCCACCTCTTTAGACGGTAACTGGAATGCTTCCGGCCTTAAAAATTATGATGGAGGTGCTACCCAGTATGCGGTAGGCAAGGATTCTGCCTCCCATTATGCCATCTCGGGCATCAAAGAGGGCAACTATGAAGTGTTTGCATGGATGATTCCTGCAAAGCAGGACTCTGAATCGGGCACCAATGTTGTCATTGCACACAACGGCAAAAAGAATCTTGTAAATGTAAAAACAAAGCTTGCAGACGGTGAAACCGTTCCGGGGGGCTGGACTTCGGTTGGCGTGTTTGATTTTGCAGGCGTTGAGGGTGAACAGGTTTCCTATGTTTCTCCCGGCGGTAACGTTCGTGCAACCGCAGTAAAGCTTGTTCCGACCACCAAAGAGCTTACCAAAGCCGAAGAAGTGACCGAAAAAACACCCGTAAATAAGGAACCCGGTGACACTTCGCGCGTAGAAGCGACCTCCGGTCTTTCCATGTCCATTGATGTGGACCCACAGGGCAGATGTATTTATGCAGGTCCCTGGGCATTCTCCACCGCTGTACAGGGTCCCATGACCAAGGCACCCAGCACCTTATGGGTTGCTGAAAATCCCGATGCGGACGTTTATGTAACCTATCATCCCGAAATCACCTCGGTAGGTAAGGTTCGTATTTCTGTATTTGTTCCCTACTGGGCAAAGAATCAGACCAAAGACATTAAATACGAAGTATACCATGACGGCGGTATGGATGAATTCCATGTAAATCCTGCAGCACAGACCGAAGCCATCTGGCAGGAATTGGGTACTTTTGAATTCAACGGTTCCGGCACAGAGTATGTTAAGCTGGTTTGCACAGGCGTTGGCGAAGCCATCGCAAACACCAGAGCCTCCACCGTTGCATTTGAGGTTTTGAACAGCGCAAATGAAAATGCAGTTTGGACAACCGTATTTGTTACACCCCAGAGTGACTCTGAATCTTTAATTAACAGTGCAAAAGCTTCCATGGCGCCTTTAGATAAATTCGATGACATGGTTGGTCACTGGGCAAACTATGATGTGGAATACATGGCAGACCGCGGTCTGGTTTCGGGCGTTGCAGACAATGCATTCGACCCCGAAGCACAAATCACCCGAGCAGAATATGTGACCATTTTGGACAGAGCAATGGGTTATGAAATTACAAATGGCGCATCCTTTGCCGATGTTGCAGGCGATGCCTGGTTTGCACCCTATGTTGCAACCGCAAAGGCAAACGGTTTGTTAGTAGGGCTTCCCACCGATGACGGCTTTAAGCCCGAGCAACCCATCACCCGTGAAGAAATGGCGCTGTTTACCTACAACGCAATCAAGGCAACCAAGAAAAACGACGAATGGGTCGCTACAATGCCTGACGATTATGCAAAATTTACCGATACCGCAGAAGTTTCCGCATGGGCAGAAACCGCACTTAAATATCTGATTCAGACCGGTATCATCAAGGGCACCTCCGACACAACCGTTTCTGCTTTGGATAACGCAACCAGAGCACAGGGTGCGGTTATCTTAAAGAGATTTATGCAGCTCTTTGTATGGGGCGGTCCGCCGACAGATGAAGAATGGGTACTGACCTTTAATGACGAATTCTTTGGCGACAGCTTAGACTGGGCTGTATGGGATTCCGAAGTAGGCGGCGGTTCGCACACGCTTTCTTCCAGATGGCCTGAAAATGCGGTTGTAAAAGATGGCAATCTGCATCTTGAAATCCGCAAAGAACAAAAAACCGGCTTTACCAACGAATGGACAGCTGCCTCTGTATGGGTAAGAGATGAGGTGTTCCGTCAGTCGCAAGGCTACTGGGAAGCACGTTACAAATACAACGCAGGTGCCGGTGTAAACAATGCTTGGTGGATGATGACCAAGAAGCATCAGGTAACCGATGACAAGCAAAACTACGAAATCGACATCAACGAAGGTCACTACCCCCACAAGATTAACACAAACCTGCATCACTATGAAAGCGGCACAGGCAAATCGGAAGCAAGTGTACACAAAGCAAACTACGACTTGTCTGCAGATTACCACACCTATGCAATCAAGTGGGACGAAAACGAAATCATTTACTATTTCGATAACGAAGAAATCGCAAGAAACAAAAACTTCAACTCTATCGTTCCGGTTTCTCCTTGGTTCTCCACAGCGGTTCTGAACTGGGCAGGCAATGCAGACGATCAGACCGACGGGTCTGCCATGATTGTGGACTACTGCCGTGTATATCAGCGCAAGGCAGATGTTGACAATCCGGCATTAACCATGATCGGTAAGCCTTTGGAAAATGCAGTGAAGCCCGGCTCAAATTACACACCGCCGGCAAGCAGTACTACCAATTCTGCAAGCTCCGGTTCTACCAACATCATCACAACTTTAACCCCCGATAATTCCACTCAGGAAGGTGAAATTATCATTAAGCCGACCGCGTATGCACCGGAAGCATGGGGCGATTCCAGCCTTAAAAACTTTGACGGCACAGGCACAACCTGGACCAACAAAAAGGATTATTCCGTAACCTACACGCCCGAGACACCTTTAAAGGGTAAGTATAAGGTGTATTACTGGGTTATCCCCAATGTTAAAGATGGCGGTGTTGGCTTTACTGCCCGCGTAAATGTAGGTGGTGAATCAAAGGACACCCTGATTAAAACCAATTTTGAAAATGCGGAATCCGGCTGGATTCTCTTAGGCGAATATGAGTTTAAGGGCACAGCGGACGAAAATGTAATGGGTATTGCAGGCGGTAATACCAGAGGTACAGGCGTAAAATTCGTACCCGTCAAATAGCGACAAGCCAAGAACTTATTTATCACAAGCTCGCAGAAATGCGAGCTTGTTCCTTTTTCGTTCTGTCTTGTCGCTTTCGCCAAAAGTTTACAAGTAATACTTTTGGCGAGTGGCTCGCTTCGCTCGCTTACAACCCTTCCGTCAACCTTCGGTTGCCACCTTCCCTTACACAGGGGAGGCTTTTTGTTATTCTGAGTGATAGTGAAAAATCCCATAAACTGTGCTGTATCTGAGAATTGACAAGAACTTATTTATCACAAGCTCGCAAAAAATGCGAGCTTGTTCCTTTTTCGTTCTGTCTTGTCGCTTTCGCCAAAAGTTTACAGGTAATACTTTTGGCGAGTGGCTCGCTTTGCTCGCTTACAACCCTTCCGTCAACCTTTGGTTGCCACCTCCCCTTACACAGGGGAGGCTCATTTGTCATTCTGCACGAAGCGAAGAATCTCCTAAACAGTGCACCCACTTTCAGTAAGCTTTTCCGCCGGTAACCCGAAATAAAAAAACCGAGTGAAACACTCGGCTTTTTTTGACATAGATATTATGAGAAATATTCGCTTTCAAACACCAATGTGGCACTGCCTAAAATAGGGGCTTGCTTGCCCAGGGCGCAGAGGCGGACGGGAATGCCGTCTTTTTCGATTTTACGGCACACATCATAGCGAGCAAATTCTTCTTCAAACAGCACCGCCTGCGGGTCGGAAAATGCAATTAAATCCTTGAGCTTTCCGATTGCCTCCTCCTGACTTCCACAGGGCACAATGCCTGCATTGCCGTTATAGCCCTGCAAAAGCTTTTTGTTGGCATAAAGGGCACAGCAGAGATTGTTTTTTGCATAGGTTGCATACAGCACGCAATCTAAGCCCTTTGCTCCGCCATACCGTTTTTCTGCCATCAAGGCACATTGTGCATCGTTGGCAAAATGGATTGATACGTCCTGATCTGCCTGTTCTAAGGCGGTCTGAATGGTTTTTGAAACCTCAACATTTAAAGAAGCTTCAAACGCCACGCCCACGCCGAGAACGGTGCAGGGTGCATTTTTCAGGGTGTTTTGGATATAAGATACTACGCTGTCGGTAAACTCGCCTGCAGGCAAGGGACAAGTATCAAATTTTAAAACATTGCCTTTAATATCTGCAAAACAGCTTAAGATTTCGGTTTGGGTCACCACAACGCCTAAGGCGTTAATCACGCCGTCTGCCAGCTCTAAAAGCACCGGCTTTCGTTTGCCCTCGGCGGTGGTATCTACACCCACCTCCATAATAAAACCTTCCTCTTTAAACTCGCTGATGATGTTGGTCAGCGACATTTTGGAAAGTCCGGACAACACCGAAAGCTCCACACGCGAAATGGGAGCTTTCATTGCCAACAGCTTTAAAATAATCTGTCTGTTTTGTATTTTGTTGGATTTAGAATTGTTTGCCTGTATCATTATGCGTTATAGCCTGTTTCCAGTGCCTGCTTGTTGATTTCAAGCATTGCCTGCTTGCTTGCGGGCACGGTTTTCTGCAAAGCACTTAAAATGCTTTCAAAGGGCAGAACCTTACTTTCTTTTACAACCTTGCCCAAAAGTACCATGTTTGCAAGCTTGGTTGCTTTTAAATCATCTGCCATTTTGGTAGACGGAATAGCAAAGTTTTGGGTATCGTTTCTCTTGAAATCCTGGAAAATCAAGGAAGAATCAATGAAAATTGCACCGTTTTCCGAAACTGCACCCTCGAATTTATCCAAGGAAGGACCGTTCATAGCAACCAACACGGTGGGGTTTGTTACCACCGGGCAGGAAACCGGTTCATCCGAGATGATAACCGAGCAGTTTGCGGTACCGCCACGCATCTCGGGACCGTAAGACGGGAGCCAGGATACGTATTTGCCTTCCAGCATTGCGGCATAAGCCAAAAGTTTACCTGCGAACAGAACGCCCTGTCCGCCAAAACCTGCGATTAAAATTTCATGTGTCATAGCACAGAGCCTCCTTATTCTTTATCTTTATAAACGCCCAGCGGATACTGCGGCAGCATGTTTTCTTCCAGCCATTTCATCGCTTCAACCGGTGTTTTACCCCAGTTGGTCGGGCAGGTGGAAACCACTTCTACAATAGAAAAGCCTTTTTTGTCAATCTGGTTCTGGAACGCCTTTTTGATTGCTGCCTTGGTTTCCTTGATTGCCTTAACGCTGTTAATGGTGGTTCTCTGTGCCAAAGCTACACCCTCTAAGGTAGAAAGCATTTCGCAAACCTTAATGGGGAAGCCCTGGTTTTCCTGTGTTCTGCCATAAGGGGTAGTCTGGGTAACCTGACCCATCAATGAGGTCGGTGCCATCTGACCGCCGGTCATGCCATAGATTGCGTTGTTGATGAAAATAACGGTGATGTTTTCGCCTCTTGCTGCTGCGTGCACGGTTTCAGCCGTACCAATTGCCGCAAGGTCACCGTCGCCCTGATAGGTAAATACCACGTTATCGGGGTTTACGCGTTTGATACCGGTTGCAACTGCCGGCGCTCTGCCGTGTGCCGCTTCCTGCATATCACATTCAAAATAGTTATAAGCAAATACCGAGCAACCAACAGGTGCAACACCTATCGTTTTACCTTCAATGCCCAGCTCGTCAATAACTTCTGCCACCAGTCTGTGTACAATACCGTGTCCGCAACCGGGGCAATAATGTTCCTGCACTTCACAAAGTGCATGGGGTTTTTTGAATACCTGTTCCATTAGTTTTTGCCTCCTTCTGCGATTTTTTCAATTTGTGCCAAAACCTCTGCAGGGGTGGGAACCACACCGCCGGTTCTGCCGAAGAAATCTACCGGAATCTTGCAGTCTACTGCAAGCTTTACGTCTTCAATCATCTGACCCATGCTCATTTCCACGCAAAGGATTTTCTTCACCTTATCGGCATCCAATGCCTGATAAGCCTTTTCGGGGAACGGCCAGAGGGTAATGGGACGTACCATGCCCACTTTAATGCCCTTTTCTCTTGCCTTGTTGATGGCAGTCTGGGCAATACGTGCGGTGATGCCGTAAGCGGTAACGATGATTTCTGCATCTTCTGTCATATATGTATCGAATTTTGCTTCCTTTTCTGCAATTACATCATACTTCTTCTGACGTTCTAAAATCAGGTCCTCCAGTTCGGACGGCTCAATATACAAAGAGTTGATGATATTGTGCTTTCTTTCCATTTTGGTACCGGTGGTTGCCCAGGTTTTTTCAGGGATTTCGCGTGCTTCGTATGCACCGAATTCTACCGGCTCCATCATCTGACCCAGCATACCGTCGCCCATAATCATAACCGGCATACGGTAGATATCTGCCACGTCAAAGGCTTCCTTGGTTAAGTTTACAAGTTCCTGAATGGAGGAAGGTGCAAAAACGACCAGATGGTAGTCACCATGACCGCCGCCCTTGGTTGCCTGGAAATAGTCAGACTGTGCAGGCTGAATACCGCCAAGACCCGGGCCGCCACGAACGATGTTTACAATTACGCAAGGCAAATCTGCGCCTGCGATGTAGGAAATACCTTCCTGCTTTAAGCTGATGCCGGGGCTTGAAGAAGAGGTCATAACTCTTGCGCCTGCACCTGCTGCACCGTATACCATGTTGATTGCGGCAACTTCACTTTCTGCCTGCAAAAAGGTACCGCCGCGCTTTGGCATCTGCTTTGCCATATAAGCCGCAACTTCTGTCTGCGGGGTAATCGGGTAACCGAAGAAATGACGGCAACCGGCTTGCATAGCCGCTTCAGCCAGAGCTTCGTTACCTTTCATTAAAACTTTTTCACTCATTTTTCTTACGCCTCCTTAGCGATAAACTTCAATTGCAACATCAGGGCAAGTGGTCGCGCAGAATGCACAGCCGATGCATTTGTCCTGTTCTGTAACCTGTGCCGGATGATAGCCTTTTTTGTTCAGCTTATCCTTTGCCAGAGAAATAATGTGCTTGGGGCACTGGCTGATGCACAGTTCGCAGCCCTTGCAACGTTCTTCATTAATTACAACTTTTGCCATTTTCCATTACTCCTTTCTGATGCTATGCCATAAAAGGCAAGTGCATATTCAGCTCCAGGCAAAGCCTGGGGTAGTTCAGATTTTCAGGCAGGGCATCCAGGATTTCCTTGGTGCCTGCAATATATAAAATGGGAAGACCGGTGCGCTTTGACACCTCTTCTACCACTTTTTGTCCTTCTAAAAGGTGCTCAACCGTGGACTGATAGCTTAAATTGGTGTTGTTCACAAGACCTGTAATTTTAAGCCGTGATGTGCGTTCGATTTCCCCCATCAGCTCTATGATTTCTTCGGGGGTTGAGGACAACGGACGAAGGGCATTGATGACCATCATCATTTCGTAGTCCTCGTTTTTTATGCGGGGGCTGAATCTTCCTAAAACCGCGGCACCGTCCTCATCTCCGCCAACATCTAACACCACAAAACGGTCGGGCACATCAAAAACCGATGCCATTTCGGGTGGCAGTGCCGGGATATCCACATTGGAGCTTGCATAAGACGAAGCCACCACGTCGATGCCCCTTTCTTTTAAGGTTTGTACCGCATCGTTGGTACGAAAATAGGGGTTTACAATATCCAGGTCTGCTATAACTGTTCTATTATACCACTGTTTCGACAAAAAAGCAAGGTTTAATGCAAATTCTGTTTTACCGCTTCCGTAATGTCCCGTGATGATATTAAACCGTTTCACGCTTATCCTCCTCAATGCTTACAACGCAAGCCTCAAACTGCTTGCTGAAGATGCCTTTTTTCTCTAAAATATGCAACAGCAAAAACCACACCGCAACCCCTGCAATCAATACGGTTGCACCGATTTTTTCGGGGATGCACACCGCCATAAGCCCTGCGATAAGAAGCATATATAAAAGGGGTATGCCGTAGGCAATCAGCATGGCTGAAATGCCTTTTAAGGTGGGAATTCCCACGGTGACCGGGTCACCTTTTTTTGCATGCACAATATTTTTTGCACGGATGATTGAATCGTGCAGACCGCAAAGTCCACCACAGGCAGCACAGCTTTCGCCACACATGCTTTTGCGGTCCAGCTTAACCTCTGCGTATCCGTTTTCTTTTACGTCGGTTATTTTTCCGATAACCTGTTCCATACTGTTTCTCCTTATGCTCTGCCTGCAATCTCAAGCAATTCCTTTGCGGCAGAGATACTGCTTTCGGTAATCTGCGTACCGCTCATGATACGCGCCAGTTCCTGCACCCTGCCCTGCTCGTCAAGCTTTTCTACCTGCGAACGGGTTTTCCCGTCCACATCCTGCTTGCTGATTTTATAGTGATGCTGTCCGAATGCCGCCACCTGCGCCAAATGCGTGATGACAAAAATCTGCTTGTTTTCGGAAAGCTTTTTGATTTTTTCTGCAATTTTCTGTGCCGCTCTTCCGCTGACGCCTGTATCCACCTCGTCAAAAATCATGGTCGATACGGTATCTACCTCGGAAAGTGCCGCTTTAAGCGCCAAAATTACACGGGAAAGCTCACCGCCCGAGGCAATCTTTGTTAACGGCTTTAAGCTTTCGCCTCTGTTTGGTGCGATTAGGAATTCTGCCTTTTCGGCACCGTTTGCGTTCAGTTCGCAGGGGGTAAGTTCTACCTTAAATTCGGTTTTTTCCATATCCAGCTCAGCAAGAGCGGTCACCACCGCTTCGGATAACGCCTTAGCTCCTTTTTGCCGTTGTGCCGTTAACACTTCTGCACTGGCTTTAAGCACCTCCTCCTGCTCTTTTAATGTTTTTTTCAGCTGTTGTTCCAGATAATCTGCGTTTTCGATACCGTAAAGCTCCTGCTCTAAACGCTCTAAGGTTTCGAGCATTTCGGCAACCGAATCGCCGTATTTGCGTTTTAAACGGCTTAAAGTGTCCAGTCTGCCCTCTACGGCGTTGATGTCCACATCCTCTAAATCGGAGCTGTCCTTTGCATCCCGCACAAAGGATACACAGTCCTCTAATTCATATTTTAAATTTTCGAGCTTTTCGTAAACGCCTTCTGCCTCCGGGTCGTATTTCATCAGGGTTGTAAGGGAATTTAAACCGTTTTCCAGCAAATCCAGCGCGCCCAACTGCTCTTCGTCTCCGCAAAGGGCGGCGTAGCACTCGTTCAGCGCGGTCAGTACCGTTTCAGAGTTTAAGAATCTGGCACGCAGGGTGTTTAATTCTTCCTCCTCACCGTCTCTTAAATTTGCTTTTTTCAGCTCGTCTACCTGATAGCTTAAAATTTCTTTTTTCTGCTCCGCAAGCTCGTTATTCTGCTTGATTTCCGCAAGCTTTTTCCGGGTTTCGGTAACCGCTTTGTAGGCGGTTTTGTACGCTTCCTTTGCCTGTTCGGTATGGGCAAAGCCGTCTAAGAACGCGCCATGGAACGCCTCGTCTAAAATGGACTGGCTGTCCTTTTGTCCGTGGATGTTAATCAAATCCTTGCACAAATCCTTTAAAAAGCCGGTGGTGGACATTCTGCCGTTGATGCGTACCACACTTCTGCCGTCTTTTGAGATTTCCCGGGACAACACAATGGGCTCGCCCTCTTCAAAGGCGATGCCGGCATCACTAAGCTTTTGGCAAACCGTTGGGTCGCAAGTATACACCGCACCCTCCACATAAGCTTTTTCCGCACCGGTGCGCACCAGCTCTTTGGAGCTTCGCTCGCCCGTCAGAAGATTTATGGAGTCAATTAAAATAGACTTACCTGCACCGGTTTCACCGGTGAGTACGCAAAAGCCCTCTTCAAATTCTATGTCCACATTGTCCATAATAGCAATGTTTTCGATGTGTAAGCTTAAAAGCATCTTTTTGCGCCTCCGCTTTATCCGATTACTTCTTCCAGTTTTGCCACAAGGCTTTTTGCATCCGCATCCGAGGGAGTCATGATAAAAATGGTATCATCCCCTGCAATTACACCCATAACCTCGTCAAAATTTAAGGTTTCGATTGCCATGGCACAGCCCTGGGCAGAGCCGGGAATGGTTTTAACCGAAATCATGTTCATGGCAGAGCGGATTGATGTAACTGCATGCTGCAATACGCCAACTAAGCGCGCCTGCATAGTCCCCGAGGTATTAGCGGACGGAATGGTGTACTTATAATGATTTGCATAGTTGGTGGTTTTGACAAGCTTTAATTCCTTGATATCTCTGGACACCGTTGCCTGGGTCACGTCAAAGCCGTGCTCAATCAGCATGTCGGTCAGCTGACCCTGGGTTTCCACGTCAAAGTTGGAAATGAGTGCCAGAATTTTATTGTGTCGGTCCTTTTTAGACATAATAAAATGCCTCCTATCTGTTTTCTTCTAATTTGTGTTTAAGTATATGAAAAAAATTACGTTTTGTAAGTCGGATCAGCTTTGTGGTACAGTCTGATTTTTCTATTTCCACCACATCGCCGTTTTCCAGATGAAAAATTTCCTGCCCGTCGGCAGTAAGCACCGCGCTTCCCTGATTGACTGCTGTTGCTTCCACCGTGATTTTCTGTCTGTCCGACACAATAACCGGCTTTGCAGAAAAGGTGTGCGGACAAATGGGGGTGAGCAAAAAGACATTTAGCTCGGGTGAAACCACCGCACCGCCTGCAGACATGGAGTAGGCCGTTGACCCCGTTGGCGTTGCCACAACCAGTCCGTCTGCATCGTATCCGCTTACAAACTGTCCGTCGCAGCTGACCGTTAAATGAATCATGCGGGACACATTGCCTTTGGCAATTACCACATCATTGAGTGCTTCGGTTTTAAAAATGGTTTCGTTGCCCCGATACACCGTTGCCCTTAGCATAATCCGCTCTTCTAAGCGGTAATTTTCGTCAAACAGGCATTTGAGTGCCTCAATATCATGCTTTTCCAGCTCAACTAAATAGCCGAGTCTGCCGAGATTGATGCCAAGGATTGGCTTTTGATATCTGGCATACGCCCGGGCGACGCCCAATAAACTTCCGTCACCGCCAAGCACCACCAGTGCATCTGCCGATTCAATAACCGCTTCGGGGGTTTCCGTAAAGACAGTATCTGCGATATCTGCGATATCGATATAAATTGTGCAGGGATATGTATGCAGAAATTCGGTGATTTTTTTCACGTTCTCTGTCTGCATCGGCTTTGCCCGTTTGGCAAACACCAGCAACGTTTTCATCTGCATACCTCCTTTACAGTGCTTCGTGGCTGTTTAAAACCACTTTTTCCAAATCCAAGCCGACACTTTCGGCATCCTTTTGTACCAATAACAAATATTCTATATTTCCTTCCGGTCCGCGGATAGGTGAAAAGCTGAGATTCAAAACGCCTAAGCCCAGCTGTGACGCAAAGGCTGTCACCTCGCGCACCACCGTCAGATGGACCTTTTTATCCTTTACAACGCCTTTTTTGTTCAAATGCTGTTTGCCTGCCTCGAACTGGGGCTTTATGAGCAAAACCGCCAAGCCCTTGGGCTTTAAGAATTCGTAAACCTTTGGCAGAACAAGCTTTAAGGAAATAAAAGACACGTCCACCGAAATAAAATCCAGCGGTTCGATTTTGTCTGCCTCTAAATTGCGGATGTTGGTTTTTTCCATATTCAGCACCCGCTCGTCTGCACGCAACGATTCGTGCAGCTGATCTTTGCCCACATCTACCGCGTACACCTTTTTGGCACCGTTTTTGAGCATGCAATGGGTAAATCCGCCGGTAGAAGCACCAATGTCCATGGCAACCTTGTCCTTTAGGGTAAGCTTAAAAGCATCAATCGCCTTTTCAAGCTTTAATCCGCCACGGCTGACATAGGGGTTTTGTGTGCCGACAATTTCGATTTTTACCGTTTCGTCTACACTCTGTCCGCTCTTTTTTGCAGAATTTCCGTTTAAAAGCACCTGCCCGTTTTCTATTAATGTCTTTGCCCGTTCCCGGCTCTGACACAAGCCGAGACTGACTAAAAGAACGTCTAACCTTTGTTTCATTCTATAAATTCCTTAATCTGTGTTCCCAGTGATTCTGCATCCAGCTTTAAGTCGCAGAGCAATTCGTCCACACTGCCGTGGGCGACAAAGCAGTCGTCAACGCCAAGCATCCGATGAGAAAAGGAAACACCTGCTTTTAAAAGTTCTTCCGCAAGAAGAGATCCCATACCGCCCTTGATGACATTGTCCTCCACCGTAACCAGCTTTCCTGTTTTTTGCAGGGATTTTATGATTGCATCCGTTTGGATTGGCTTGATGCAGTTTAAATGGAAATGGTCGCCGTCAAATTTGCTGTTTTGCGTTACGGTTGTCATGCGTGAGCAGGAAACCACCGTCACCTTATCCCCTTTCCGTAACTGCTCAGGGGCAAAAATGTCGGTTACTTCTTCGCCGTGCACCGCGTTTCCTCTCGGGTAGCGCACCGCATATACCCCGTCCTGCTCGGTTACGGCATGCTTCAACACTGCCTGCAAACCTTCTGCGGTGTAAGGGGTAAACAGCTTGATACCCGGAATATGTGAAAGATAAGAAATATCAAAAATACCGTGATGGGTTTCCCCGTCCTCGCCCACAAGTCCTGCTCTGTCCAGGCACAAAAGTCCCGACACATGGGGTTGAAGCGCCATATCGTGCAAAATGCTGTCATAGGCGCGTTGCAGGAAAGTGGAATAGATGCAAATGGCAGGGAAAAAGCCTTTACATGAAAGCCCTGCACCAAAGGTTACGGCATGTGCTTCGGAAATACCAACGTCAAAGAACCGTTCGCTGTACTTTGCCGAAAAGGGCAAAAGCCCCGTTGCATCTGCCATGGCGGCAGAAACCGCAACTAAGTTTTCCTTTTCGCCAGCAAGCTGTAAAAGCGCATTTCCGCAAACTGAAGAAAAGGTTTCGGTTTCCTTTGCCACAAGGGGTTTCGTGGTATCAAAGGGACCTGTGCCGTGGTATAAGTCCGGCGCATTTTCCGCAAAGGGATAGCCCTTGCCTTTTTTGGTATATACATGAATAAATACCGGCTTGTTCAGATCCTTTGCACGGCTTAAAACGGTGCAAAGCGACTCTAAATCGTGTCCGTCAATGGGTCCGATATAGGTAAAGCCCAAATCCTCGAAAAAGGTGGGTTCCAACAGCAGACGGCGTACACCGTCCTTGGCATTGTCCAAAAAGGTATAAACCTTTTCGCCTGCCTTGGTCTGAATCAGCTTATCCTTTACCGAGCGCTTCATGCTTGTGTATTTTTTGCCGGTACGCAGTTTGTTTAAATAGCTTGTCATACTGCCCACATTGGGAGAAATAGACATTTCGTTGTCGTTTAAAACCACAATCAGGTTAGCTTTGGAGCGTCCTGCGTTATTGAGTGCCTCATAGCACATACCGCCGGTCAATGCACCGTCACCTAAGACTGCCACCGAGAAATTATCTTTTTTTAAGATGCGGTTTGCTTCGGCAATGCCCAGCGCCACCGAAATGGAATTGCTGGCATGTCCGCTGTTAAAGCTGTCGTGCACCGATTCTGTCACCTTTGGAAATCCGCTTAAACCACCGTGCTTGCGCAGAGAAGAAAAAGCATCCTTTCTGCCGGTTAAAATTTTATGCACATAGCTCTGGTGTCCCACATCAAACACAATACTGTCCTCGGGCGAATCAAACACCTTATGCAACGCAAGGGTCAGCTCCACAATCCCGAGGTTGGAAGCCAGATGTCCGCCCGTTTTGGCTACATTTTCCACTAAGAAAGAACGGATTTCAGCCGCAAGCTGTGGAAGATGTCCGTTATCCAATTGCTTCAGGTCTTTTATATTGTGAATATTTTCTAAAACAGCCACGCCTTAAAAACCCTCCTTTCGGTTTGTTTCGCTAAAAAAGTATATACTTTAACTTATATTATATTATAGCACGTTTTTTCAAAAAGTAAAGAATTTTATGCAAAAAAGAAGCATTTATGCATAAATTTATGCATAAATGCTTCAAATTATATTATTTTACGGGAACCAGTTTAATTGCCGAGGCACGGCAGTTGACACCGGTGCAGGTGTAATGGATGTAGCAGTCCTCTCCACCCTTTATTTCATGCTCGCCAAGCAGTACCCAGCCCGGCTCTGCGGTTGTGCCTGACGGAATTTTTAATGCCATAGAGCCTGCAAGCACATCTTTTCCGTCCTGATGGAGCAGCATATCCATTTGCGCCACATTGAACTCGTGCGGCAACCGCCACATATACACTTTGTATTTGCCTTTAGAAAGGGCAGATAAATCGTATGTTGCGGTAGCACCTTTTTTATCTGACCACAGATGCTTTCCGCCGTCATGGGCAGGCAAGAAGGAGGATTCCTTCCAGTTGCCTTCTGTTTTTGCAGTAACAATGATTTCGCCTTCGTAGGTATTGGTATCAATTTCCTGGCTCTCCACTGTTACACTATTTGTTTCAATCCCGGGCGCAACCGGACCGTTGTCCGTAGGACCTGCCCCCTCTATGGGCTTACCGATAACCGTCTTGTTCGGGTCATTTACATCTGCAGGACGCTGCCAGATGCGGACATAGTCTACAATCTGTGCGGTGCCGTCTGTTTTATCACTTACCGAACCTGCCCAGGAAAGCACCGCGGAAGAAAGTTTCGGATATAGCGGTTTATGTGCCAAATCATGGGCTTTGGTGGCAATCAGTCTGCCGTCTAAGTAATACAAAAGCTCTGTTTCGTTCCATTCCAATCCGTAGGTATGGTAATCTGCAGACAAATCATATTCGGATTTTTCCTGCTTGGAATTAGCAGTATGTTCGCCTTCCCAAACATGGTAATTGGTGTTGGCTTTGTTGGGATAATGCCCTTCACATACGTCAATTTCCACACCGCCGCCTGACATCCAGAAGGAGTTGTTTACGCCGGTGGATTCGGTGAATTTGTAACGGGCTTCCCAATACCCGTAGGCCTGGCTGAACACCTCCGGACGAACGGAAATGGAACCTGCTGTCCAGCTTTGTCCGCCCCGCTCTTCTTTTCGCACTTCAAGATGTACAGCACCGTCTTTTACCACCGCATTTTCGGGCCAGCGGGAGGATAAAATATGTCCTTCCGGACCGTTTGCGGATTTCCATACCGACCAGTCTACGCTGTCGCCGTCAAATTCTTCGTTAAAGGTCATAACCCATTCTTCATCGGTCGGGGGTCCTGCCCACACAAAGGACTGCATAAACCGCTTTAAGATAACCGCGCCCTGCGCTCTGGTTGCGTTTTCCAGGGCAGAAACCGTTGTTTCGGAGGTACCTTTGATTATACCGGTCTGCACTAAATATTGCAGAGCTTCTTTCGCCCATTCCGAAACTTCTGCTGTATCCAAAAAATTGTTCCAGTCGGAGGGAAGTTTTGCAACCCATTCGTCATTTTTCTTAGTTGCCCTGATGGCGTTATAGGTAAAGAGCGCCATTTCCTGACGGGTGATGGGCTGTTCGGGCTTAAAGCCGTCATGGGTGGGCAAGCCCTTTAAAAGTCCGTTTGCCTTTGCGGTTGCAACGTATGTAGCATACCATGCATCCTGTGCCACATCCGCAAAGCTTTCGCCGTTTACAGGCGCAAAGCCCAAAGCTCTGTCTAAAATGGTCACATATTCGGCTCTCGTAATTTGTGCTTCGGGGTCGAATGCATTGTCCGAAACGCCTGAAACGAGTCCTTCGTTTGCCATGTATTCCACATCATAGTGCGCCCAATGCCCAACCATGTCGTCAAATTTTTCCAGTTTTTTCACAGACTGCATTGCCATCTGCAATTCCAGCTCTGCATCTCTGTGTGGGGTGACATAAAGGGCCTGCCACGCAGTACCGCCCCGTTCATTTAAAATTTCAAAAAGCACGGTAGAGGCACGGGTGTTGGCTTTCTCATTTTCGTTTTTTACGCAAACCAGCTTTAAAAATTCTTCTTCCGGATTGCCTTTAAAATCGTATGTACCTAAGGTAATCCATTGGTTTTTGTCGATATCCAACGGGTTTAAATGCACCTCATCCACCTTGCCGTTGTGGTGGATTTCGTATTTGATGTCGTTGGTCTGATTTTCGTGCCAGTACAGCTGATAAATAGAAATACGCACATCGCCAACAGCACCAATCATGGGATTATAGGTTACAAAAGCTTCTTCCCCTTGTCCTGCAGCCCACAAATGATCCGGGTAGTTCGTCATCGGACCCGGAGTTGCGGTGGAATATGACCATTTGCCTTCCCAGGTACAAACGCCGGAGGGTTCTACATCAATCTGATCCCCTAAAGCGCCTGCTTCTGCGTTTTCGGACTGCGAAGGCTTTTCTGCAGGCTCTGCTGTTGCCGCTTTATCGGTTGGCACCAGCTTTACCGCACTGCCACGGGTGTTGGCACCGGGGTTTGTGTGTACAAGCTTTTCGTCACCTTTTCCCGAAAAGTCGAACACGCCCATGGATACCCAACCGGGGCTTACCGTTTCGGATTCTTCAATTTTCTGATACACCTTTGCTTCGCTTTCCTTGCCGTTATGGGTTACAACAAATTGCATTTCCTTACTGTTAAATTTATGCGGACAAACCCAGTAATACACTTCATAGGTTCCTTCCTTTACATTTTCAACCTTAAAGGTCAAGGTGTCGCCCTGCTGATTGGACCAGATGTGCTTTCCGCCATCGTAATTTTTAATGGCATCCGATTCACTCCATGTACCGGTCTTTTCGGTTACGGGAATGATAATTTCGTCCTTTATGCTTTCGGTGGAGAAGGTCTGCTTCGCCGCTTCACTTGCGCCAAAAACGGGAATGGCAGAACAACTTAATACGAAAGCCAAGAAACATGCTAACATTTTTTTCATACCGTCATCTCCTTTTGTTTTAATGATTTTATTATACACCACCTTCCGCTTTTTTTCTTCTGTTTTAATGATTTTTTTCTTCCGTTATATTGATATGCTAAAAGGAACTGAGCTTTCACTCAGTTCCTTTCAGACTGTCGAAAAAGTCGTTCTACCGCAAGCAAAGAACTATTTGTTATTCTGAGCGAAGCGAAGAATCTCCGGTTTGAACAGATGTTGAATGGAGCGGAATCCATCGAGGATTCCGCTCCATTGCTTGCTTTTTGTC
>JAFQQW010000007.1 GCA_017410375.1 Clostridia bacterium
CAAAAACGCGAGTATAAAGGCGAACAAAGTTTGTGCAAACGCACGAGAAAGACACAAAATGAAGAAAACACGCAAAATTTTGCGCGTTTTCTTTTGATAAATGCGTTTTTGCTATGAACAAACTTCGCCTCTCGACGTACCTTTGTACGCCTTCGGGTACCCCCAAACCGCGATGCAACGCGGTTTGGGCTTAGTTTGTCCATTCCAAACATTTTTTCCTATTCCCTAAAAAAGGGGCTGTAATAAATTTACAGCCCCTTTTTTTACATTTATATTTTCTTTTTTATCCAGCGGAATTCCTCTGCAGACCAGTTGAATTTGCCCAAGGTCACTATAGGATTTTCTTCGGTCTGCCACCGCACCTTGTTGACGCTCACAAACGCACGGAACGACTTTTCATCATCCGTCCATCCAATTTGCTTGCGGTCTGCCGAAATGAAATACCCCGTATCGGTAGCCTTTACCTCATACTTTTCATATTCCTTTTCAAAGCGGTCACCGAAAAAGGATTTAAACATGCCGGTATTAACATCCATAAACGGCTTGCCGTCGCGGATATACATCTCAGAGCACGGCCACATAAGCCTGCCTTCAAAGGCAAATATCACCTCTGCATCTTTCGGACAGGTAACATCTAAATAAACTCTATCCGCATCATAAGCCACCTTCACCGTACCGATTTCACCGATTTTTTCGGCTTTGGCGGTATCTAAATCTGTACCTAAGGGGTAGCAATCCTTTCCCTCTGCCTTGTAATAGCCAAGGGGTGCTTTGCCTTGGTTGATTCGCGCTTCCACCTCGCAAAATTCGGTTTCAAGAAGTGTTTTTAAGCTCTCGATACGAAACTCTATCTTTTCGGGGAAGAATTTAAAGCCCTGCGCCTCGGAATGATAGCCTAAACGATTGTCGTTTTCGCAAAGAGGAATCATGCGCTTGCTGTTTTCCATTTCTGCGTATACAATCTGCTTCATTTCCTCTAAAATTTCTTTTGCATCGCCCTGCTCTAAACCCAGCTTTTCGCGAAGCTCGTAAAAACGCATAATATTATAACCGCTGTCAAACAAAATACCAAGCGCTTTTGCAACACTTTCAAGTTCTGCCGACACACCCTCGGGCAATTTTGAAAGGCCTTCTTTCCAGCCCTCGTTCATGCGGTGCAAAAGCTCCACCGCTTCCCACAAATCATGTCCCTGGGTTAAACAGTCGGACACACGGTCGCCATAGGGACGGTCGATCACAAACCAGCTTCTGGGCATTGCATGGTTTTTGGGCAAAAGCTGTAATTCCCATGTCACACCGTCATGCATAGGTCCGTAATAGCTGAACATGGTGTTTACGGGATAATTCTCATAAGCTGCGCTGAAAAGCTTCCACGCCTTTGCAACATCTTCTGCATGGCTTCTGCCGTACAAAATACCTGCCAGATGCTTTAAAAAGGCATCTGCATCCGAAAAATCCCACATAAACGACAGTTCTCCTGCCGCCTTGCTCATCATGGACGGATAATTGCCGAAATACCAGCACTGCAAAATGCCCTCTACATTATACTGTCGCGCACCCTTGTACTTTTCAAAGAGTAAGCTTGGCACGGGTACATACGGCACAGATGCCACCTCGTGGGAACAGCAAACCTGCATTTTTGCATACAACTGCTTGCCGTTTTCATTGGCGCATTTTGCCGTTTCTTCAAATAAATAAGATGGTCCTGCGTAAGATAGCCAGTAGTCAAACGCCAGTCGGTTTTTACCAAGCTGCTCCGGAAAGCCGTAATCATCAAAGTTCTGCATTAAAGCTACGTCCTTTGGTGCAGACTTCACATAATCCTTTACGTCCTCGATTTCCCACATTCTGTGGCCATAGGTCCAACTGATAAACTCACCCTTTGCCCCTGCCCGTCGCATCCCCTCTTTAATCAGGTCTACCGTGTGGGACAAAACATCGCCCATTTTATACTGTCCGCATCGGGGACATTTGGAATAATCTACCACACTCGCGCAATTGGTTACCCGCTCGCCCTCTGTGATGTCGATAAAACCGCCCAAATCAGGCACAGCCCTAAACAACCGCTCGGTCATTTCGATGCAGTATTTTGCCCCCTCCTCCGTGTGGGTGCAAAAGGCAGGTCTGTTCCATCCCGGCGCACCGTTGATTTCGGGGTATTTTCCCGCAAGGTCCTCCGGCAAGCCCGAAGGCTCAACCCCGAACACATACACCTTTATGCCGTATCTTGCGCATTTTTCCACAACTTTTCTTAATTTTTCCAGTCTTTGCTCCGAGCCTTCGCCGTATTCGGTGATGATGTCGGAGGTCAGTAAATCCGAAAAATAAGTATATATCCAGATACCGTTATTGCCGTCATGGGCAATACGGTTTAAGTAGTTGTCGGGATAGTAATCCACGTCATTAAACAGCTCGTCCACCCGATTCGGTTCGCGGTTTGTGGGGCTGAAAAAACCTCTTGTGATACGGGATTTTACCGCAGGCTTTCGCGTTTCGGTAAAAGGCTTTAAAAAAGGCGCTTCACTTTCGGTAATCAAATCCTCCAAATGCACCAACGCACGGCGTACACCTTCGGTATCTGCAGAACAAATCACGCACTCACTTTCCGAAACGGTCACAATATGCTCTTCAAAACAGCTTGTTTTCCCCATCTCAATGCGAACGGGATACCGCGTGCCACCCATTTCATACACCTTTAAAAAGGTATCAAAATCATCAAAAGCCGTTTCCAACAATCCCTTTTCATCGGGAAAACGGATGTCTAAATACATACCGCGCACATCAATTTCGCCCGTTTCCTTTTCACGCAAGCCAAACCCCTTAGGTTTTTCCGCATGCAAAGGCTTTTTTAATTCTTCCACAAATGCCATGGGCGGTTGCTTGTCCACAAACAAATCCAAATTTTTATTAAAAGTCGGGTTATCCAGCTTTTTATTCGGCAACGCCTTTTTTAAAGTGATTTTTTTCATCATGCTTTCCCTCTTTCTTTTTTAAGTAAATCCAATCGGACAATCCCCAAAAGTGCCGCCGCCACCGTTAAGATATGGGACAGCATCATGGTCATTGCCGCAGAAACCGCAACATCATACAAAAGCCACAGCACACCGTTTAAAAGCATAAACAGTCGATAGCCCGATGCCTTTTTCTGTGCTAATCCCAACGCACAGCTGACCGCTGCCGCGGCAGACAGCAAATCCTGGGGCATTCTGTAAGTTGCAAGCGAACAAACGCCAAACGCCACTAAAAAAGCAAGGGCTAAGAAAAAGGGTGTTTTGTCGGGGTTTTTGAGGCGGTACAAAAAGAAGACAATGGTCTGCAAAATTGCAACCCCGTACAAACCGCACCCCGAAAGGTTTCCGTTTAATATGTAGCTTAATGCGCCAAGTCCGTTGCAAACCAACTGACACACCAAAATGTACCGTACATTTTTCAGTTGCATGGATAAAACCACCGCAACCGACACAATAAGTCCTAACCATTCGGATAATCCGAAATCCATTTTCACTTCACCTCATCAATCGGGAATCAATTCTGCCACAACGCCCGGCACCATTCCCATTTCGGGGAACTTTTTAAGCTCGGGATGGATAACGGCCAAATCCTTCATAAACAACTCCACGTCAAATGCCATTTGCATTTCAGGCTCGTTGATATATACAAAACGAGCCAAGTCTACCCATTTATCTCTGTTTTCTTCATAATATGTCTCTTTGGTAGCCGCTTCTGCTGTCATATATTTTATAAGCATTTCCATATGGAATTGCGCATAAAATACCGATTTGCGTTTGGCAAAAGGCAACGCATTGATTTCGTCCTGCTTTTCTTTTAAGAAGGCAAGCATATTTTCCGCTTCGTGCTTGATGGCAAGGGACATTTCTTCGGTACGATGAATAACCACCTTACTGTTTGCGGACTGACGCATAAAATAGCCCTTGAAATCTTCTGCCAAAGAGCCGAATGCCGCTTCAAAATAGTCATCCGTCATCTGTTCAAAGGAGATTTTTTCGTCCCACATTGCCTTGCACATTACATACTGACCGAAACCGTTGGGCATAAATGCTCTTTGTGCCTGACAACTTACAACACCCAAAACGTTGTACTTTTTCATAGACACAATGTCTTCATACACAATTTTAGCAAGATTAAATGTACCGAAATCGCCGTAATGATGCTTTGCGGCTCTCCAGTAATAATACTCATAGCTGAAGCAGTCCACAGGGAATTGCTTGTACCATCTGGCAAGATGTCCCAGATTGTCCTCATTGTCCTTGGGATTATGCATTTTGTTCAATTCATAAGGAATTTCCTCGGTCAATTCACCCACCTGAGCATAGGATGTATCATAAAATCTGCCGATGGGCGCAAACATCAGAATCATACGGTCAAGATTTTTGATTTTTTCTTCCAACGGTGCCCAAAGCAAATCCAGATATGCCAAAAATACAATTTTGGTGTCCAGATTACGCTTGGTCAATGCTTCATCCACCTCATTCAAAAGCATAACATACCAGTCGGCAGGTCTTTTTTGGCGACAAGCATCACATTCGCAATAATTGCTCGAGCCGTCCGCCAACCAGAAATGAATGACATCAATTTCGGGATGTGCTTCGGAATAATCCGCCACACATTCTGCCATTAAAGTACGTACTTCGGGATTGGAATAGCAAAGCTGGGTATTTGCCGCACCGTCTGCCACACTTCTTTTGCCGTTTACAAGGGCAAACTTACTGCGGATTTCTTCGGGATAATCCCCTTCGCCGTCCGACTCCAGAAGACCTAAAGGCATACTGGTCCAGCCGTGTCCCACATCATGGAACGAAAGACCTCTCTTTTTAACTTCCACCGCAACCTTATCTTTAAAAAGCATACCATCTTCAGGTTGCAGATTTTCGTTCAAACGGTATCCGTTTCGCTGATGCTTATACCAACGGTTCATAAAGCCAAAGGGATTTGTAAACTGCAGAAAATAAGCATTCAAACCCATTTTTGCCGCCCAGTCAATGTTGGTTAAAAGCACCTCTAAGGAGCTTGCTCCCTCTAAACAGGTACCGCGGTACTTGCTGGTCGCGGTATGGGTAAATACCACTTCATGTTCTTCAACCTTAACCCCCTCAGGGATGTATTCACCATCGTGACCGTGGCGCACCCAGCGGATACCAAGCGCCTCTAAATACTGATACACCGCATAGAGCACACTTCTCGGGTTAGAACCCTTTAAAGTACCGCCGTTTTTTCCGATGTTTACTTCCACCGTGTCTATCTCGTCATCGGTTTTGTCCATAAATCCCAACTCCACCACAAAGGTGTCGGAGATTTTCTTGTCCAGTAAAAACAAATATTTTTCAAGCTCTGCTTTGGCAAACAGAACGGTCTCGTTATTCAGCAAAACATTTACTTTCATTTTTCATTCTCCTTCATTAAAAGAATACATATCCTTTTTTTTCTTCTTCTTCCTGTTCCAACAGTTTTCTCACTTCCACATAGCCGGTGCGAACATAACTTCTAAGGTAATTTATAAAATGCACCAAGTCAAATACGTTGTAAACAGAAGCCTCTGTTTTGCGCACAAAATCAATGATTTTCTGCCATTCCGGCATGGATTTCTCACTGCCGTCGCGATAGTAAACCAGCTCGGCTTGTGCAATCCGTTGAAATACCATGGCATGATACTTTGCGTAAAATACAGATTGCGCATGGCAAAGATTATCAAGCTTCTGTTCTTTTTCAATCGCAGCAATTTCGGAAAGTATGCGGTTTACAAGCTCAAGAAGCTTTTCGGATTTTTCGCAGGATTCCTCTTCTTTTGAAAGATTCGAAAGACTTCTGAAATGGTTATAGAAAAGGTCTGCATATTGTCCGAACGCGCCCTCGTAATATTCTTTCACCAAATCCATATATGCTTTTTCGGAATGCCAGAAGGTTTTGGCATGCATATATGCCGCAAGACCTGTGGGCAGGAACGAACGCTGACTCTGGCAGTTTAAAATGCCATCCAGACCAACCTGCTCTAAGGCTTGAATATCCCGATATACAATTTCGGAGGCGTTTAAGTTACCCATGTCAACATATCGCTGCGTGTTCCAGTTGAAATATTCCCAGGAATAGCAGTCAATATCACCTGCCACTTCACGCCAGTCTTTAAGAAATGCAATGTTTAGACTAACATCCGTCGGATTATCATTTTTGTTTCTTACAAATTCAGGTGTTTTGGGCAATTCTCCCACCTCATCATAAGAAGCTTTGTAGTTTCTGCCGATGGGACAAAACGACAGCAAAGCTCTGTCGGGGTTTTTGATTTTTTCGGAAGGTGCCCATAAATTATCAATATAAAGCGGTGCAGAAATCCTCATTTTAAGACCTTCCTTAGTCATAATTTCATCTGCACGGTTTATTATGCGTACCGTTCCGTCGGCAGGCATAATTTTCTGACAGTTTTCACATTCACAGTGAACATTCATGGCATCCGCAAAGGAAACATCAAATATGTCTGTCTCGGGGTTTTCACGAGCATAGTTTGCTATGTAATTTGCAAGCTTTTCAATAACATCGGGATTGGAAAAGCAAAGCTGTGTGTTACCTATAGATACATGCACCTTACGCTCTCCGTCTATCATCGCAAGTGCATCCTTCATTTCATCGGGAACTACTTCACCCTCTGCCGTAAGCGGAACGCCGTATGCCATGCTGGTAAGTCCGTGTCCGCCCGTGTTGAAAATCAAACCTCTCTTCTTTATCTCGTTTACCATTTTGTTGCGGTATTCCATAGCCTCAGATGGCGTAACTTTTCTTGCATCAATCCATAACGGATTTCTTAAATGGCTCGTCCATCTTTCAAAAAACAGGGTCTGATCAAAAAACTGCAGTATGTACATATTTAGTCCGACTTTGGCGCACCAGTCAATGTCGGCACGCATAAGGTCCATGGTTACACCGCCCTCAATAATCATACCTCTGTACTTGTTTTTTGCAGTGCGGGTAAATGAAACTTCCTTTTCGGGAACACAAACGCCTGTCGGGATGTATTCTCCG
>JAFQQW010000008.1 GCA_017410375.1 Clostridia bacterium
CTGCAAACCGATTGCATCGCCGTAGGTTACGGTAATGGTTGTAACCGCACCGCCGTTATCGGGATCAAATGTTAAAGTGTAATCGTTTACAGTATATTCTGCTGTAATCTGCATATCCTCTTCAACGATTGTTGCGTCTGTTACAGGATTACCATTCTGGTCTTTCCAACCAACAAAAGTGTGACCTGTTTTGCTCGGGTCAGAGGGCATCTGCAAACCGATTGCATCGCCGTAGGTTACGGTAATGGTTGTAACCGCACCACCGTTATCAGGATCAAAGGTTAAGGTGTAATCATTTGCATCAAATACTGCGTTTACAATCAATTCCGCTGTTACAGTGGTTGCAGAAGTTACTTCGTTACCATTTTCATCTTCCCAACGTAAGAAGGTGTGACCCGTCTTAGTCGGGTCAGCGGGCATCTGTCCGCCGATAGCAGAGCCGTCTGCTACATAAATTTCAGAAACAGCTGCACCGTCAACCTTGAAGGTTACTTTGAAATTACCAATCGGAATAAGCTCATAAATCGCTGTAATGTTCATCGGACCGGTTACAACGGTTGCAGAGGTTACTGCATTACTGTTTTCATCTTCCCATCGCAGGAATATATGACCTGCCTTGCTGGGATTTGCAGGCAATTTCGTGCCGATTGCTGTATTGTATTCTACGTTTTCGGTAATAACCGCATCGCCATTATCGGGATCAAAGGTTAAGGTATACTCGTCTACATCCCAGATTGCGGTAATGTTCATCGGACCGCGAACAACTGTGTTTTCTGTTACAGGATTACCATTCTGGTCTTCCCAACCAACGAAGGTGTGCCCTGTTTTGCTCGGGTCGGAGGGCATATCGCTACCGATTTCTTCGTTATAAGTTCCAACAATTGTAACCGGCGCCTCGCCGTTATCTGCATCAAATACCAGGTTGTAGGTTTCAGCTGTCCAGATTGCATTCACATCCATAACGCCGTTCACTACAGTTGCGTCCGTTACCGGGTTTCCGTTTGCATCTTCCCAGCCTGCGAACACATAACCGGTTCTTGTGGGATCCGCAGGCATCTGTGCACCAATTGCCTGCCCTTCTTCCACATATACGGTTGCATAAATCATACCACCGGATTTAAAGGTTACTTTAAAGCTTTCAACCGGTTCGGGATCCCACTTTGCAGTGGCATGAATTGCACCTTTTACAATCGTGTTTTCTGTGATTTCCACACCGTTTGCATCAAACCATCCTGCAAACACAAATCCATCCTTACTCGGAGCAAGAGGCATTCCGCTGCCGATTGCCACATCGTAAGTACCGGTTACAACAACAGGTGCCTCGTCATTATCGGGATTAAAGGTTACGTCATAAGTCTTGGCTTCCCAAACACCGTAAACATCAAAGCTGTTTTTCACAACAGTATCTTTGCCAATCGGTTCACCTTCACCTGATGCATTTTTGTACCAGCCTAAGAAGGTGTACCCTTCCTTTTCAGGTGCTTCCGGCAGTTTATCGCCGATAACAGAACCGTATTTTACGGTAATTGTGCCAAACACTTCATCATCCACATAGAAGGTCAAAGTTTCTTTTGAAGCAGCAGAACCGGAAGACGCATTACCAAAGTTGCCGCCAATCTTCAAGAATTCCGCTTCTGTAATTTCACGGATACCTTCAAACACCTTTTCGGTTCTGTAGTTCATAAACTGGGTTACACCATTTACGTTTTTAACTACAACGCCTTCATCAGTGGTTGTGTTTTTCAATGTCATGGTACCGCCACGGGTAAGCAATCTGCCGTTGATGCTTACATTAGAGAGCATCACGGGATTTTTCATAGCACCGTCACCGATGACCAGATCACCCTGAACTGTACCGTTAATGGTTACATCGCCGCAACGTACAACCGTAATGCCGGGAAGCACTTCACTGTATGTTCCGGGATTTACAATGTAACGCTTAATCATGTTGTGCATTACCTGTGCAAATTCCTCACGGGTGATATTTGCTTTCGGTGTTACATAACCGTTATGGTCACCGTTCACATAGCCCTTTGCAGAAAGTGCAGAAAGGTAAGGCTTTGCCCAGTCAGAAATTTCCGAAGCATCCGGGAACTTAGAAAGGGAACTGTAATCAGAAGATTCAAGTACTAACACTCTTGCTAAAGCAGTGAAAGCTTCTTCACGGGTAATGTTTGCTTCCGGATCCATTTCGGTTGCACTCTTACCCTGCATAGCCTCCATCTTTACAGCCTTTGCAATGTATGTATAATACCACGCATCCTGCGGTACATCCGTGTATGCCGAGATATCCGCAACTGTAGAAGCACCGAACGCCCGGGCTACAATAGTTGCAAACTCTGCACGGGTCAGATTGTCTGCAGGTTTGATTTCATTATCAGATACGCCTACCAGCAATCCGTTGTTTACCGCTGCAGTCATAGCTTCCTGCGACCAGCCGGTCGGGAAATCCACAAAGCGGCTTGTACCTGCATATACTGTTGCAGGCACCATGGTCAACAGCATACAAATACTCAGGCACAACGCAAAAATTCGTTTCATATTCATATCCTATTCCTCCTTATTTTGTATATCTTTCCATGTAAAACGCTTTTTTCAATCGCTTTTCATTCAGATAATTTTCTTCAATCTTAGTTACCACCGAGGTATCTCTGCCCGCCTCGGTCAATGTCGTTTCAATCTGGTCCAGAACGCCATACACCTTCGAATCGCATTCCTTTTCCCATTGACCGACCTGCCCCATGTACTTGGAAACAATCCGCTCCTTATTGGGTCTGTTCCATTCTGACTGAGGCTGTGAATAGAACTCATTGGATATTGTATTTTCCAGTCCCGCGAGGCGATTCAAAAATTCATTTTTATAAACATAAAGCTGTGCAATGTATTCCGAAATTTTCTGATCGGCAGAGGCATTATTGTTACCGCTCGGTTCGGGTGCAGACGTTGTACCTGTCGTACCGCCCTGACTTGAAGCCGTTCCTGAAGTTGTTCCGCTTGCAGTATTGTTATTATTCCCGGACGGGGTTGAATTGTTGCTTGTTGTATTCTTGTTTCCCGAAGTTGTCGGTGCATTGTTCTTTCCCGTTGAAATGTTACCCGGATTTTCCTTGCCGACCGTCACGTTTCCGGGCTTGTCGGGCACGGGCTTGTTATCCGCACCTCCGGGATTGTCGTTCTTACCGTTTTCTTCACTGTTCCCCGTATCTTCGTTTGTTTGCTGTACGGGTGGCGGAACCTCTCCGGCTTCTGCTTTCCGAATTTCTTCCTCCAGTGTAGATTGACCGGTCAGAATCAGAATCGCCTGATCACCCGAAATCTTCCCCTCATTGAGTGCGTTTTGTTCTTCTTCGTTCAAATCGCGCACGACAATTGCTTCGTTTTCGTCCAGAAAATTCTGTAATTCTTCTTTTGTTTCCTCCATCTGCACCTCTAACTCTTCCGATGTGTAGCGAACCGAATCAACCAGTGCCGTAATTGTATTCCAGTTGTCACATATAATCCAGACGCCAACAAGAATCAGCATCATAAATACAGACAAAATTATTATCCCAAACCGTTTCATACATTCCTCCCAAGCTATCATTTATACATATATAATTATTATATATTTTTTTTACAAAAAAGTCAAGTATTTTCACAACTTTTTACACCTCAAAAACGGCTTTTTAAAAGCTTTTTAACGACAAAAAACGACCGATTAAAAATCGGTCGTTTCAAATCACTTCAAAACACTCTTAATCACAAGATTTTCCGTGTCGTAAATATTTGTTGTCAGTCGTTCTTTGGTGTAAATATCCAGATACATTTCACCAAGCGGGAAATCCGTTTCACCCTCATACTGTTCCTTGAACACATAGCCCAGAGTCTTTCTCATGGGATCGCCGTCAACGGTCATTTTTACGCGCATGATATAGCGGTCATCCCCACAATGTTTAACCATCGACGGATAATAAGTGAACTGAATTTTACAACCCTTGACAGACACACTTTGCGCCCATCTGGTCAGAACGCCGTGGAAAACACTATGATATTCTCTGGTGAAATCGTAATCATTTTCGCCTGCAATTGCAAACGGTGCTTCGTATATATGCTTCGGAATGCTTTCTAAAATAACAGGATACTCAGCCATGTTCGCAGGATAATCCGCTGCATGCATTTCAACAGATTCGTTTACTGCAACACTATTCACATACGATACTTTTGTGCCCACATAGCGGTCAAGCTGGAACAAAATGTAGGCAAACTTACCAACAGTAAGCGGTTGTTCTCCCTCAAATTCCAGACCGATACCCTTTGCAATTTTCAAAAATAAATCTTTAGAGCCGGTTGCTTCGATACCCTCGTAGCCGACCTTGGAACGGGTAAATTTCTGATCCTGCTTTGCCGCGCGCATTGCCGCACCGGTCAGCCCTGCCAGTGCATCTGAAAGCGTTGCCTGTGCAGCCATTTTCTCTTCAGTGTAATCTGCGCACCCAAGATACGCGTCTGCCACATAAGCCCATCTTTTGCCGTCTGTGGTATCAACCGCTCCTTTCGGATAGGTGGTAACAAGCGGATTGGATTCGCCAAATTCATATCTCGTTATTGCTTTGGCTAATTCCATATTTGTCATGGGCTTTAATACATCATTCTGTACTGTATCCAAAACGCCCGAGCCATTCAAAACCAACAGAAGTGTCTGGTCGTCAACATGCGGTCTTAAAGTGTTAACACCAATGGTCAAACCTTCACTGCGCTGAATAAGTGTTGCAGCTTCCGCGCGGGTCAGCGTGTCCTTTAAACGTAAGTTTACACCGTCATCCCCAATCATAAGACCTGTAGAGTATGCCCACGCAACTGATTTGCGGTTATCCCATTGACCGGTAATTGCACAGGACGCCTCCGCATTTTCGGGACTGCCGTTTCTCGCCCACAAAAGGTCAATAACTTCCCCTCTTAAAATCGGCTGTTCCGGCAAAAATTTATTGTCTTTCACTTCCATGCCCGAAGCCATGATGTACTTATAGCCCCAATGGGTTTCGTCCACATCTTCAAAGGGTGTTTCCCGTACAACCGGACCTTCCCCAATCATTTTAACAAATTCCGCACGGGTTACCACATTGGCAGGTCGGAATGAGCCATCCTCATAGCCGTTGATCACACCTTTCGATGCCACGTGCTGTACAGCTCCGTACGCCCAGTGATCCTGCGGCAAATCAAAGAATTCTGCCGCGGATGCAGTAACTGTGCCAAGCATCATACCTGTCGCAAGCACTAAACTTATCAATCTTTTCATGTCTGTTCCTTCTTTCTTTTTATGTTTATTTTATAGTGGAGTCATTGTTTTTATAACTGCAAAGTATCCTTAACCAAATCCACAGCATCTTTGGAGATGTTACAGCCTAAGGCATAGACAGGTGTGGACGAAAGCACATCGCTCACCACCGAAAGACCCGTCTGGAACTGTTCGGAAAACTCCGGAATTTTTGCTTCGGAAAGCATTTTCTTCAGGGCATCCATCCCCCTTATCCGTTCGATTTTGTTATCGGGCGACTGATACAAAAACACAATAGCTTTAAGCGGAAGCTGTTGATTGAGATTCAACTCCGACTTACCGCTCCAGGGTGTTCCGCATACATACGCGACCCCGTTTTCCACATACAACGCAGGCGTATCGTCATTGAGCCTTTCTGCATTATAATATTGTTCCCACAGCTCTGCATGGGTGGACTTTCCTGTGCCGGAGGGCGCAGAAAAGCATACTCCAACCCCATTAAAGGCAATCGCAGAAGAGTGAAACACCACTCTTTTTCGATTCAGCGCCATATAAGCAAATGCTTCGCCGATGTAGCTGTGAAGCCTAGTCTCTAAATCGAGACCGCCCACACTTTCCATGTCATAAATCTCTACTGTACACAAAGAAAAATCTGAATTGAAATCCATGCGCACCGTGTATTCTGAAAAGAAATCCAATGTATTCAAAAGGGTGATCCCCTCACTTGTTTTCACACACAAAAATCCGCGTACCGTGCCGATTATCTCTCCTTCCGGACAAGTAATCGCAGGCACGACACGGTAAAAAATCTCAAAATCTGCCCGACCCTCTTCGGTTTTATACGCCGAAAGACGGTGGCACACATACCGGCTGTTGCCGTCTGCATCCGTTTCTTTAATGCCCCGTGCTGTATTTTCAATCACGGGCTTATTTGCAAGCTGTTGCTCAACTTGTTCTTTGGTAAATACCTGTAAAAGAGAAGCATCGGGAGAGAATTGCTCCCCCGATGCATCAATTTCATTGAATTCGTTGGAGGCATTTTGTCTTTTATAGCAAAGCCCTTTAAGGTCTGCGATATAGGAAACCGGAACCGGCTCCATACGGCTTTCACCGTGAATCTTAACCTTAATACCTGCTATACTGTAAAACATCTGCCTTTTCTCCAACTTAAATTTGTTATCCCTTATCAGGATCTGATATATCTGGAACCAACCAGCTGGCTAACAACTTCGTTGTTCTCAAGAACATACTTTTCCAAAGTTGCAGCATCCTGTGTACCCAGGTTATAACGAGTCTTCGGGATAGAAACTGCGATAGCTTCCTGTGTGAACAGTTCGGCTTCCGCAATCATGGGTTTAACATAGTTTTTCATAATTTGCGTCTCCTTTCGTGTTCACCTTACTGAATATATTTTGTTTCAGATACCACTTCATCTGCGTATGCTTTGATAGCGGTACCTGCAAGAGCTTCGATATCTGCAGCGTCATCGCTGTAGAGTTCAACTGCATAAGCACCCTTGTAATTAATGTCGTCAGAACCATCGCTTACTGCCAAAGCCTTATAGTTGTCTGTGTCAACTGTAATACCGCATTCGGAGTAGTCACCGGTAGCACGTGCAAAAGCAGTGATAGAGTTTTCGGTCTGAACAACCTTACCCAAGGTAACTACAACATCGGAGTAAACATCAATACCGGTTACAGTATCCAAAGCAGGTACATATCCGCCGGTTCTGCCGGTTGCATAGCCTCTAGCGTTATCCATCTGTTCGAGAACTTTGTCAGCCATAGCGTCTTTTGCCAAAGCAACCATGAAGTCGAAACGCAAAACGGAACTTGCGTTGTTTCTGATAGCAATTGTGTTTTCACCTGCGTTCAAAGCAACGTCAACGGTTGCAATACAACCAGGATCACCTTCACCACCGGAGATTTCGGAATACATGGTCGAAGCAACAAAAGAACCGCCGTTCACTGCAACTTTAGGAACACGAGTAGTTTGATATGCACCAATACGGAATGCTAAGGTGTAGGTACCTGCAACGGGTACGTTAAGGGTAGTATCCATAGAGTTGCTGGAACCAACATGCATGATCCAGTCCTGGCCTGAACCATAGTTTACAGGAATGGTGTATTCTGTAGCATCATCCAATTCTGCTTCTTGACCTTTAAAAAGCTCTTTGATAACCGCATATTCAGCAGCGGATACGTTATCCGCATTGGTGGAGCCACCGTCATAAGCAACGGAACCATTTTCACCCGGTGTTCCAGCCAGAACCTTTTTGATAACAGCACCGGTCAGAATCATGTTTGCGGTTTTAGCTTCGGTTGTTTTGTACCAAGCTTTTAAGGCGTCACCATAAGAATTGTTGTTGTCGTCAGCAGAGAACTGTCTTGCGTTCAAGAAGCCGACAGTACCGGACTGTGCACCGGTGTTGCTGGATACGAAGTGTGTTCCCTTTTCCAAGGTTTCGGGCATTGCATCGATGATGGATGCTGCGGTAACGATAGGCGCATAGTAACCAATGTTGATGATGGTGTCTTTGGTCAAAGCTTCAAATACATAGATTTCATCAGTATCTTTGATTGCGAAGTCAACTTCAGCACCGTCAACCAATACGTATGCAACCTTGTCAGAGGTAGAACCTGCCAGAGTTACAGCGGTAGCTTCGCCTTCTTCTGCCAAAAGTTCCATGTTTGCTGCGAGCGGTTCGGAAACGATACCGTTTTCCACAACGTTTGCACCGGAAGCAGCCTTTACCTTACCGGATTCTGTAGCTGCAGTCCAGGTATCAGCACCAACATAGATTTTGTCGGTTTCGATAGCATCAGCAGTTGTGGTGTAGCCGAATTCAACAGCTGTGTTGTTGCCAACGTTTACCTGATCGATGGCTTTAATCTTTGCATCTGTTGTAGCGGCTAAAGAAGTGTTGTCGGTTACGAGATAAGTAACCATGCTTTCTTCATCGAGGCCGGTAACCTGTGTTTCAACGTTTACTGTATCGCCGTCATAGCGAGTAAAAGATGTCACAGAAGCGGCCATTGCGCTGAGACCGGTGCTCATTGTCAGAATCACAACAAGAGCCACGGCAAGAAGTTTCATAGCGCATGATTTCTTCATTTAGAATCCCTCCAAATTTTTTGAGTTTTGCTATGTACTCAACCTTCTTTTCTGCCTAAATCAATTGTCATGTCGGAAAATTCGAAAGCTTTATCCCGATGAGATATCAGGATGATGGTGCGTCCCATCTCTTTCAGGTTTTCCAGAACCTTTTTTTCAGTCTCGCAATCCAATGCAGAAGTTCCTTCATCCATGAGCAAAATTTCCGCATCAGCATACAACGCTCTGGCAATAGCTACACGCTGTCCTTCACCCTCGGACAAGCCGTATCCGTTTTCCCCAAGCTCTGTATGGAATCCCTGCGGGAGTGACTGAATAAGACCCCACAGTTCAGCCTGTTTCGCACTTTTCTCTAACCTTTCGGAATTAACCGGATTCCCAAAGGCGATATTCTGTGCTATTGTGCCTGACATAAGAAGGTTAACCTGCGGAACATAGGCAAACATGCTGCGCGTTCCGGAATGTAGCGCGCATCTTGTTCCATCCTCCTTAAGCAGAGCTATTTCTCCGCTCCCGGGTGTTTCAAACCCGAGAAGCAATTTAAATAATGTGCTTTTTCCGATTCCGGACTCGCCGGCGACAGTAACCACACTGCCCCGCGGTACGGTTGCGGAAAAATTATTTAAAATGCTTATTCCTTCATATGCGAAGGAAACGCATGAGAAATCGATTGCGCTCCAGTCGGATTGCGGTAAAACGGGCGGTAAGTCCGTTTCCAGGTTTTGCAGTTCCTCAATTCGCTCAAGCGATGCCGATGCGGCATACCACTGCGGAACGAGCGAGGAAATGCTCCGAACCGGAGATTCGATTTGTCCTATAAGATTCAAAATCGCAAGCAATGTACCAAAAGTCATTGCACCGACCGAAATCTTATAGGCACCCCAACCAAGTGCCGCGTAGTAACCTGCGGTTACCGCTAAGAAAAACATGGTTGAGGTCATGATGGAAAACATATTCTTCTCTTTCTGCCGACTAAAGCTTGCCTGCTGATAGTCTTCCATCTGTTTTGCGAAAAATTTCTCTTTCACAAAGGTTTTGATTACCGTAAGCGCCCCAAAGGCTTCTATCAGGAAGGAACGGATTTTCCCTTCGCTTTCTAAGTATCCCTTATGCATTTTTTTAAGCTTTCTGCGGAAAATTCCGCCTGCCAAAAACATAAAGGGTGTTAATATCAAACATAAAACAGCAATTTGTGCGTCCAACTTAAACAGTGCCCAGAGGCAAAGCAGAAGCCGTACCGAAAGGGCAATGGCTGCCGGAACAATGTCCACAACCGCCGAAACCACCACACCGGTGTCGCTGTTGATGCGGTTAATCAGCTCGCCCGTCTGCATTTTTTCGATTTCGTTCAGCTTCTTATTTAAAAGCTCCGAAAACAACAAAGAACGCAGATACATTTCGATTTTACCTGCCGCAATTACATAAAAGCGGGAATTTAAAATCTGAATTACAAGCTGTAATACCACCAGTACCATTAAAATGATAATGGCAGAAACTATATCTCCCTGCACCTCGCCTGCCGCTACGTCCACTACGGTTTTAGAGGCAAATGCAAACCATACGCCTACCACCGAGCCGACTGTACCAAGCAGAGTCAGTAACAGTAAATACCATTTAAATCGCCCACAAAGGCTGAAAAACGAATGGGTTTTAAGCTTTGCGAACACGTTTTAACCACCTTTTCAATGCTACGCCTGTCCGGGTCAGCGGGGCACGCACATAAAAGAGCTTCACCCACAAAACGCTGTACACCTTAAAGCAAAAAGCACTACAAGAAAACGTTTTGCCCTTTCTTACACCCGAAACGGCTTTTGCCAGAATCTGTGACGGATAGATGGGATACTCTTTTTCAAGCTCCCCGTCCCCTGCCAACACAAAGGCATCTTTTTTTCTGCCCACAATGCGGTGCAACACGAAGCTTCCGTTTTCTCTTCTATATAATACGATATCGTATTTACGATATTTGTCGGATTTCCTGACCGTTATTTTATCTCTGCCACTTAAGAGCAGAGGCCACATGCTGTTGCCACGGACGGTGAACGCCGCCTCCTTACCCTCTTCCAAAGGCTCGTTTATCACCGCAACCAGCTGTGCCATTTCTTTTTCTATAATTTTCATTCCAGCATATCCTTTTGCTTTAAAAATGCTAAGAATGCATCCACATCTGCATCTGCCTCCGCGTCGGAAACATCGTATTCGGATGTTAAAGCTTTTATCAGGTCTGCTTTCTCCGCACCCTTTTCCAGCGTACGCCAGAGGAGTGCCGCCGATTCATTCAACGTGAACGAATCGGTTAAATCCACCAGAGATGCACCCGTGCGAATCACCATAAAATCGCCTGCAATTTCTTTTAAACTGTAGATGGATTTTATGCGCATTGGTCTGCTCCCTTCATTCCCTGTAGATAAATAGCCTATTTTATATAGTATATTATAGCACATCAATTTCAAAAAAGCAACACCTTTTTTACAATTTTTTTACAGTTCTTTTTCGCCATTTTTCGGGCAATTGCATATACTGAAAGCAGGAGGTGAAAAACTCTTGTACCCTTTCAGGCAAGCCTATACACACAAGCGTCTGACGAATGATTTGAAACAGTTAGGTATTTCTTTTTTTACCATCGGCAAGAGCCTTTCAGGCAGAGATTTGTATCTGTTTAAAATCGGGAACGGCGCAAAACAGATTTTTATAAATGGCGCGCATCACGGTGCAGAATGGCTGACCGCGCCCTGCCTTATACGCTTTGCGGAGGATTGTCAGCAAGCGATGCAAAAAAACAGACGTCTTTGCGGATTTAATGTAAATGCGTTATCCGCAACTGCCACTTTGCACATTCTGCCCATGGTAAACCCCGACGGCATTGAAATTTCTGCACACAATCCTGAAAAAGTATGGCAAAGTAACGCAAGAGGTGTGGATTTAAATCACAACTACGATGCTGGATTTTCCGCTTACAAAAAACTGGAAAAGGAACAAGGGATCACAGCAGGCACAACCCGTTACAGCGGAATGTATCCGGAAAGCGAGCCGGAAACCCGTGCGGTGTGTGATTATGTGCGGAGCAATGCGTTTGACATGTGCATTGCATTACATTCGCAAGGCGAAGTGATTTATTACGACTACGGAAAAGACACGCCGCCCTGCTCATATTCCATTTGTAAGGCTTTGTGTGCCGAAAGCGGCTATCTGCCCGACAAAACAGAGGGCTTTGCCTCGTACGGCGGTCTAAATGACTGGTTTGTGACACAATACAAAAAGCCTGCTTTCACCATTGAAATCGGGAAAGGGAAAAATCCGCTTCCGGGGTATCTTTTTGATTCAATATACCAAAAAGTATTACCCATGCTGTTATTGGCTTCATTTTTAGGGTAGTTTTTTCACAAAAAATGCTTGACAACTGCATTTTTTTGTGGTATAGTATTTCTGTTGCCTGCCCGAGTGGCGGAATTGGCAGACGCACAGGACTTAAAATCCTGCGGCCCTTAAAGCCGTACCGGTTCGATTCCGGTCTCGGGCACCAAAAACGACAAGATTCGATACGAAAATTGTCTTTTTAATCTCAAATCCCCTTAAATAAGGGGTTTCTCGTAAGGTTTCAATGTGAATTTACTACTAATTTACTACTTTTGAGCCTTGATATGACTCTGAAATCTTATAAGAACTTATGAATGGAAATGAGCAGATATTTGTCTGCTCTTTTCTATTTACAATTTAATATGTGTCTTTGATTAAGGTAGTTGTTTTTATAACGACTACCTTTTTTTATTGCAAAAATTTAACGCAGGAGGTGTAAAAAATGTCATTGCAATTTGATTATTTCTATGGTAGCGAAGCAGAACAGTTTTCCTTTTATCGCATTCCGAAGATATTGTTTAAGGATAAAATGTTCAAAGATGTGTCAACGGATGCAAAGGTTTTGTATGGTCTAATGCTTGACCGTATGGGATTATCGGTAAAAAACAGATGGTTTGATGAAGAAAATCGAGTGTATATTGTTTACACGATAATGGATATTATGGAAGATTTGAACTGTGCTGACCAAAAAGCCGGAAAGCTCTTATCGGAACTTGATACAGTAAAAGGAATTGGTCTTATTGAAAGACGCAGACAAGGCTTAGGAAAGCCAAATATTATCTATGTAAAAAACTTTCGCATAACATCACAAATACAGAATAGTGAAAATCACGATTCAGGAGAAGTGAAAATCACGAATCAAGAATCGTTAGATTCACAAATCAAGAAAAGTGAAAATCACGAATCAAGAATCGTGATAAGCGATAATCAAGAAATGCGAAAATCACTACCTAATGATAATAATATAAATAATAATAATTTTAATAATACTGATTTGAGTGAAACTCCTATCATATCATATCCTGTTAGCGAACCACCATTCCTGCTCCCCGACAACAAAACAGATACGATGAGATGGATGCGAGAAAGAAATACATATAAATCACTCATAAAAGAAAATATTGAGTACGATATTATGTCCGAAAGATATAGTTCAGTATGGCTTGATGAAATTGTTGAGATTATGGTTGATGTAGTTTGCAGTAAAGAACCATATATCAGAGTAAACAAACAAGACTATCCTCACGAGGTAGTCAAAAGCAGATTTTTGAAGATTGATGCTTCACACATTGAGTACATATATGATGCTCTTAAAGATAACACATCTAATGTCCGTAATATACGGGCATTTTTAATTACAACAATTTATCGGTCTTTTGAAACGGCTGATAATTGGTATTCAGCAAAAGTAAAACACGATATGGCAAATTTTTAAGGAAGGAATGATAAACAATGAGTAAAGTGATTGCTATTGCTAATCAAAAAGGTGGTGTTGGAAAAACAACCACTACTGCTAACTTGGGTATCGGTCTTGCAAATGAGGGTAAAAAGGTTTTGCTTATAGATTGCGATGCTCAGGGAAGTTTAACAGAAAGCTTGGGATTTCAAAACCCTGACGGAATGGAAATAACCTTGTCAACACTTATGGCAAAGGCTTTGAATGAACAACCTATTCAAAATGGCGAGGGAATTTTACATCACGATGAAGGTGTTGATTTAGTTCCTGCGAACATTGAGCTTTCAGGTATGGAAACAGCTCTTGTTACTGTAATGAACAGAGAACGGGCACTAAAGAATTATATCGACCAAGTAAAAAACAATTATGACTATGTGTTGATAGATTGTACTCCCTCTTTGGGTATGCTCACCATAAATTCTCTTGCTGCTGCGGACGAGGTAATAATTCCGGTTCAGGCACATTATCTCCCGGCAAAAGGTTTGGAACAGTTATTAACTACTGTCGGAAAGGTTAAAAGACAAATTAACCCCAACTTAAAAATTGGCGGAATACTTTTGACTATGGTTGACGGTAGAACGAACTATGCTAAAGATATTTCAAGAGTAATCAGGATGAGCTATTCCAAAAACTTAACTATCTACAAAACAGAAATCCCTCACTCTGTAAAAGCTGCTGAAACATCTGCCGTAGGTAAAAGTATTTTTGCTTATGACAAAAATGGTAAAGCAGCTAACGCATACCGAGAATTTACAAAGGAGGTGTTGGACAATGCCAAACAACGCAATAAACATAGGTCTGAAATCATACGATGATTTATTCAAAACTGACGAAGGCAGAAAAACAGAGGAAATCAAACCCGTAGCCATATCCGAGTTAAAACCCTTTGAAGAACAGCCTTTTAAGGTTCTGCTTGATGAAAGTATGGACGAACTTGTAGAAAGTATAAAACAAAGCGGAGTGTTATCTCCCGTTGTTGCAAGACCACATCCCGAAGGTGGTTATGAAATACTTTCAGGACACAGACGAGTTAAGGCTTGTGAAATTGCCGGAATTACTGAAATACCCGTTGTAATTAAAGATTTAGATGATGATACTGCTACTATTCTTCTTGTGGATAGCAATTTGCAGAGAGAACATATATTGCCGAGCGAAAAAGCGAAGGCATATCAAATGAAGCTTGATGCTATGAATAGAAAGGCAGGCAGACCAACAAAAGAAAATTGTTCCCAAATTGGGAACGATTATGAAAACAAGAGGACAGCACAGTTTTTAGCTGAAGAAATTGGAGAAAGTAAGAATCAGATATTTCGATACATTCGACTAAATAATCTTATTGATCCGTTGCTTGAAATGGTAGATAACAATGAAATTGCACTCAATGCCGCAGTTGAGTTATCGTATCTTGGCACAAAAGCTCAAGCAGAGGTTGTATCAGCTATTGAAGTTGAAGAAGGTGCTCCCTCTATTGAACAGTCTAAAAAGCTCCGCAGATTTTACGAGGACGGAAATCTCAATCCCGAAGTTGTATTATCAATTATGCAGGAGCAAAAACCCGAAAAAATCAAAATCACATTTGATGAAGAAAAAATTAAAAGATATTTTCCAAAAGGCTATACAAAACAACAGATTGAAAACGAAATAATCAAACTGCTTGAAATTGCCTATCGGAAAAGACAACAGGATAAGGAGAGATAATTTATGGTATATTATGTTATTGGTTTAATTGTTACATTTGCAATCGGTGCTTTCTTTGGAGTGGCTATGATGTGCTGCTTCCACATGGCAAGCGAAGCCGACAGACA
>JAFQQW010000009.1 GCA_017410375.1 Clostridia bacterium
ATTCCGCTCCATTGCTTGCTTTTTGTCAATTTGAACTCTACCGTACCTCTGTACGCCGACGAATTCAAATTGACAAAATATAACTTCCTTTTTCTTAAGTCTACAGCGTGTCGATAGGTTTATCGACACGCTGAAAGGACTTTGCGTAAAGCAAAGTCCTTTTTTAAACCAATAAAGGCTGAATTTGCTTGTTTTCAAGAGCAGAGATAATTGTATCCGGCAAAAGTTCCATATGTGCCACCAGTGAGGTTGGTTTATCATACGGGTCATCCTGCCCGAAGGGCACAAAGAAAATATGCCGTTGATTGAATAACATTCCAATATTTTTACCGTTTCCCGAAAGCCCGTCGTTGGTTGAAACTGCAAGCACAACAGGCTTTGCATTTCTTAATGTCGCCTTTACTGCCATAGCAGGTGCTGTATCCGTGATACCGGATGCGATTTTACCTAAAGTATTCCCTGTGCAAGGGGCTACAACTGTTACATCATACAGATTTTTAGGCCCGATAGGCTCAACCTCCGGTATGGTGGTAAGTATTTTCTTCCCGCATATATTTTCCACATCGTTTTTAAAATCCGCCGCTTTATAAAAGCGGGTATCGGTTGAAAAAACTATTTCAGAAAAAATCGGCTGTACCTCTGCGCCAAGCTTACAAAGCTCTGTCATGGGCGCCAAGATTTTTTTTAATGTACAAAAAGAGCCGGTTACGCAAAACGCAATTTTAACGCCCTTCATTCCATTCACCTCTCCCCACCGCCCGGAGCACTGTTTGTGCAATAATTTCGCCCGCGGTTTGCGGTGTATAAATTCCCGGGAGACCGGACGCAGGAATTATATTTTTATGTTGCAGAAGGGCTGTCTCTAAATCCGCCCCGGCGGATTTAAGGACAAGTGAAAAAGCACCCGAAGGTGCTTTTTTATTTGGTTAAATCAACAGTACATACCTCACAAAGAGGCTCGAATTGCGTGTCGGATTTCCAGATGACGATTTTTATCTCTGTTACGTTATCCGTCAGCAAATCCGTAAACGAAACCGTGTTGTCCCCTTGCACGATATCTTTGTCTTTTCGCTTGCAATCCTTCATTACGCCATTCTGATACGAAACTGCAACAATTTTCGCATCGTTATACTGCGCAAGACTTGTTATGGTTGCTGTTTTCGTATTTGTATCATACGCGCACGAAAAAGCTTCAGGTTCAAGCTCAACATTAGCGCCTGAAAGGGTCATTTCTTCGGATGCAAAAGCATTTTCACCTCTGTATGCGGTTGCAGTAAAGGTAAAAGGTGTTTCGTCATCCATCGGTAAGATAAACTCAAACGGAAAGCTTTCATCTGTAGCTGTTTTTTCGCCTGTACCGTCATTATAGCTTATTACAAGCTTATCGATACCGTTTTCTGCGTTTTCGGCAGTTGACTGAAATCCTGCGTTTACATACGCGTAGGGTTTACCGGGTTCAATCTGAAGCGTATATGCATTTATATCATAGCCTGTTTCTGCGCTATATGTGTTTCCTCCAAGCATAGAAGACACAACTTTTTCGCTCAAATCCACATTTTTTCCAAGATAATCAGCCTTCTCGAAGGAAATTGCGGAAATAGCAGGTGCTTTGACATTTTCAGCATCCGCAGCAAGGGTCACAATTCCCATAGCAGGCAAGGTAACAGTAACTTTGCCGTTTGTAACAGGCAGTGTGGATGTATTGCCTGCTTTATCATACACCAAAACAGTATTCGCGACACCTAAATTCGCATCAAATGTAACAGTTGCCTGCTGTTCCGTTTTAGATGCATTGGTCAGCACAAATGCCACGCGCTTATCTTTTCTGGCACCAATCCAGTCAATCTGCTTATTGTCAATTGTGATAGTCCCTTTTTTAAGCCAGGGCCACATTTCTGTTTCATTATAGACCGTTCCGGCATCCGATCCATAGTGACGGTTATTAAACCATGCATAGCCTTGGGTGCGGGTATCCGGGAAATCCACCTTTCCGTCAGACAGCACATAAGCGTTTGCAAACAGATAATCCTGCACCAATGTCAACTGAACCGGAATATGGTGATAATATAGATTCGAGGTATCAGGTCCTTTGTATGGGAAATCTTTTTCACCGATATAGGTGCGGAAATATTCGTAGTAATAACCGGGATAGTTTGCGTATCTGCCCACTACAGAGGTCCTTGCAAAATCCATCATAAGCGGATCATTTGCGAGGTATCCCAAGCGCAAAAGCTCACCTGCCCAGGTGGAAAGCAGAATATTCTGGTTATCTCCGTTGTAAGTTCCTTCTCCTTCAAGACCTAAGCCCGGACGTGCTGCAACCCATTGCGGAATCGGTTCACTGCTTTGCTTCAAAGCCGTTTCGGCAATTCCCGACATATGTGCTTTGTTGTCCACAATAACATCAATAATACCAAGTCTTTCATAGAAATTGCCGCGCCAGTACATCCACGCACCAACGGGCGCTTTCATCCAGAATTTATGGATTTCGGCATCATCGTACACTTCCATAACATCCTTTTCGGGCATGGGCATACACCAGAAGGTTGGCAAAGCTTTTTGCGCCGCATTGATTGCCGCATCCAAATACTTTTGTTCGCCTGTTTCTTCGTACAGTTCAAGCATGGACTGGTATTGCGGATAAATCACACGATTGGAAAATTCATCTCCGGTATCATTATTTTTCTGAACATACACACCGTACTTCATATATTCTTCTGCTTTAGAAACCGTTTCGGATAAGTTTCCGTCGGTCATACGGCTAAGCCAGAGATATTCAGACGGGTTATATATTTTATGGGCTTGACCTGCACGCACATAGGTATTGCGAAGTCCTGAAGAAGCGATTGCTCTGTACACCGGCATCTGACCGCGGGTCATCAGATACGCACCTGCGTATGTCGAATTACCCATGGTGCCTATGCCACCCAAAGGAAATCTTTGTATGGGGCCTTCTGCATTATCCCGACCGGAATGCTTGTACCACATATGTGCAGATGATCTGCCCAATAGATATGCCATTTGAGGCAGAACACGACGCTCTAACATTTCCTTATCCTCTGTGAGTAAATAAAACTGCAGATATGCAAGACCGTCCGAGTTGGAAACCCAGTAGCTGTCTTCCATGTTATAGTGCGCCTTCGCATTTTCATCCCAACCGCTGTAATAGTCATCCATCAAAAGCTCGTACAGATTAAACGCGGTATCGGTCATGGAGCAAAAGTAGTTCTCGCGATAATCGTAAAAGCCTACAATATCACGCACCACATGCTTGTAGCCTGCATACCAGTCCCCGACGGTTGCCACCGGACGGTAAGTAAAAGTATATGTATCCTCCGCCGAAAAACGCCCGTCATACGAGCCCATTACCGGTGCAAAAAGAGCAGGTAAAATATCGCCATCGATATCGGTCAGTGCCATACCGAAGTTGGTTTGTTCGTAGGTTAAATCCATATAAAGCGGATTCCCGTTGATGTCTGTTGTATCTATTTTTTCACCACGGCGTACCCAACGGTAATCCAACGAATCTGAATCCACAGCCACACCGACAGAAAGATTTTTGTTTAAGAGACTAATTTGGGAAAGCGGTGTTGTAAGGGTTGCTTCGATGGTCAGTTCGCCTGCAGGCGGTATGCGCTTTTCCTGATAGTCAAAAGGCATCAGTACCGATTCAACATCTTCATTTTTCAAATCGTTTACATTGTTATACATACCAAACGAATAATTGCCTTCTTTTTTGGTTGTGAAAGTAACAGATACCTTAGGCTCTTTATCGGATGCAGAAAGCGACCAGATTGCTTTAAAGGATGCATAATCGTTCTCACCGCTGATTTCAATTTCGCTGTCCGATATTTTACGCATACTGCTTGGTACCAGCCAGCTGTTTTCACCACAGCTGTAAATATTACGGGTCTGAATATTTATAAGCTCACCTGAAGCATTTCTATAATTGGTACGATATAAAATCGGATATGCAGCCGGAATCGGATCTGCCTGCTCTGCATACACCACCATATATCCCAGTCCGTCTGTGTAGTTGTTCACAACAGTATTGCCGATTTTTGTTTCTCTCTGTACTGTTGTTTTTCCATCTGCAGTTGTTCCCTGCTTAAAATTCACCGTTACATGGTCATTTGAAATGGAAAGTGCAGATACATTTTCTGTCTGCTCTGCTTTGCCGTATTCAGGATACATGGTAGCCCGGTATCTGTCACTGCTTATATCGGGGGCAACACATGCCATTTCCACATGTGAAACCGAAAGCGGTACAAAATCTGCAATTTTAGTAATAACAATTGCATCGGTTCTGCCAAAGCTTGTATTCAAAGCTTTGTGCAATTCTAAATTGATTACACCATCTTCCACACTAAAGCTTTCGGACGGATAGGTCATTTTCTCAAAATCCCAGGCAGAGGTATGCTCTGATTCGGGATTCGGATCTTCTGCCGTCAGTCCAAATGAGCCAAAGTAACCGGACTTATTTGTGTTTTCGTTTTTACGGTACTCTGTACCGTTGATATTGAGCTTAAGCAAACGGGTTGCAGGCTGATAATCCGGAAAATCACAGGTGTGCATATACACATAATATGTGCCGTTTTCCACATCCAGCTTTGCAACAGCAGGATCATTGCTGCCCCCCAGTTCCATACACATTGTATTTCCCTGATACGCCCCTTCTGTCGTTGTTAAAGAAAAACCGCCAAAGGTGTTAAAATGTCTGGGCAGAACCACATAGCTTTCTGCACCAATAGGCGTGTCAAGCTTTAAATCGGATACACGCGCATAGGCTCTGCCTGTGCTTTGAATGTAAACCATATTTTCAGTATCCGGCTTAAAGGTGTGTGTGCCAAGATACACCCAGCCCATATAGGAAACATCTTTAATCTCACAGCTTTTTTCAACATTACCAAGCTTAACTGTAATCGTTCCGGTCACGTTCGGGCTTGAAGTGTGTGTCGGAATTCTGAAGTAGACTGCATACTCTTTTTCTTCCTGCACTTCCACCGTCCAGCCTGCTTTTGCGCCGGTTACGGTACTTAGATAGGTTTTGTTTCCGGCTTCCGTTTTAAGGCTTGAGCTTGTCCAGGTTCCTTCCTTAAAAAAATTTGCGCTCGTGGTATCAAAGGTTTCTGCCGCAAGGGCAAAAACCGGAGCAAACACCATAAGCGCAAGTATGCATAACGCAAAAAATATCTTTTTCATTTTATATCACCCGTAAAAATTGACTTTTTCTATCTTTTATTTTAGCAATTTTTCCGCAAGCATTCAATCGTAGATACTATACAAAATTTAACACAAACTATACAGTTATCGAATTAAGAATACGGCAATCACAATTAGTCCTAAAACAATTCTGTACCAGCCAAACACTTTAAAATCATGCTTTTTAACAAAGTCAGTTAAGAACTTGATTGCACACAGAGATACAATATAGGCTACCACCATGCTTAAAAGCAATACACCGATATCAGAAGCTGAAAGTGTACCGTCAAAGGTGATGATTTTCAAAAAGCTTACACCAAACATAACCGGGATTGCCAGAAAGAAGGAAAATTCTGCCGCAATATTTCTGGAGCAGCCAATCAGCATTGCCCCTAAAATAGTTGCACCCGAGCGGGAGGTACCCGGAATGATAGACAACACCTGAAACAAACCAATCAAAAGTGCGGTTTTGTAGGTCATGTCATTCATCGTGGTTATTTTAGTTTCCTTGTTCATATTTTCAACAAGAATAAAGCCGACACCATAAACAATCAGCATTGCAGATACAATCTGCCAGTTCTCGATACTGTCCATATAGTCGTTCAGCAGAAGACCAATTACGGCAGCAGGTAAGCACGCCACAATGACTTTGAACCACATTTGCCACGTATCCATCTTTTCTTCTTTCGTTTTAGACAAGGCAAACGGATTAAGTTTTTTAAAATACATGGTAACAACCGCCAAAATTGCACCCAATTGTATTACATACAAGAATAAATCACCGGATGTAAAGCCTTTGTTTTTTACAAATTCATTAAATAAAATCATATGCCCGGTAGAGCTTATGGGCAACCATTCGGTTATGCCCTCAATGATGCCTAAAATAACACCTAAAAACCATTCCATATTTTATCCTCCAATCATATTACATATTATAACAAATCAGCGCCGTATTGTCAATTTATTTTTAACTGCATGAAAGACTTTGTCTGTGACAATCCCCTCATGCGTTTTCAATACTGTAAACCATTCGGATGACGGAAGAATTTGTCTTTTTTTTAGCTTATAACTCATTCTTTCGGTCCTGTGCTGTGTCAGGTGTCCTGCATACGTCGGATTTTGCAGTATATTCCGTATCGTTACATCATTCCACAGCTCTCCGCCCGGTGCCTGAACACCTTGCCTTGTAAGGTTTCTCGCAATACCGCACATACTTTCGCCGAACAAAAACTGTCTGTAAATTTCCCGTACGGTTCTCGCCTCTTTTTCGTTCACACAAAGCATCCCGTCCCGTTTTTCGTAACCGAAAGGTGCTTTACTGCCGATAAATTTCCCGGTTTTCATTTTTGTATGTAATGCTGTACGCACTTTTTTGGAAATATCTTTTGCATACATATCGTTTATAACTGCACGGAATCCCAACATTTCATCCTGATTGGAAAAAGTATCAATGTTATCATTTACCGCAATATATCGAATGCCATGCATCGGGAAATAGTTTTCGATATAATAACCCGTTTTAATATAATCACGTCCCAGACGTGATAAATCCTTAGTGATGACCGTATCTAATCCGGGTGTTTTTAACATTTCCTGAAAGGCAGGACGTTCAAAATAGAGTCCGGAATATCCGTCGTCCGAAAACACCCGATACTCCGAAATGCCGTTCTTTTTACAATAATCCATAAGAAATTCTCTTTGATTTTCAATACTTTCAGACTCTTTTTTTCTGCCATCATCTTTAGAAAGCCGTAAATACAACGCAACCATACCATCACCTTTTAAAAAGTATGCACCAAAAGCTCTGAACATGAAAAAAAGGATTGCAATGCAATCCTTTTTTTGCTATTTTGTTAATGCCGGAAGCAACGGACGGAATGTGGATGTCTGATACATAACATTGCTCCACACAAACACTTTCTGATTGTCCTGAACCGTAATTTCTTTGCTGTTATTGATGCTGACAATCACATTTTCCGCATCAACAGATACCATTTTCCCGCTCACATCATATGTTGCAATTAAAACTTTACAGTATTTTGCGCCGTTACAGCTTACGGTGTAAACGTTTCCGTTCTGCGTCACTTGAATCGTATTATCATTTTTCGCGTTTGTGATATAGAGGTTATCCCAGACATACGGCACGGTCTGATTGGACACATTTAAAACATTCTGTTTTATGCCCAGGTAATTACCATCCTTATCGTAAACAGCCCAGTTGTCTATGTCTTCGTCTGTTATACCGGTATAAGGGTCTGCCAGCGAGAACTGTACCTCCCCATCCTGTGCGCTGTTTTTACTCTGTTCGATTTTAACATTGTCAAACAGAAGATAGCCACTCTCAGTTATATTTTCAGACACCGGAATATCCTTTACCTCCAAGTAACCGTTGAGGTAACAACCTTCCAATGCGTCATCCTTTAAAACATTCATGCCACCAAACGCTTCGGAGGTCCGGTTGTCAAGACCCATCACAATATTACCTGATGAAAGTGCTTCATCGGCATTCTGCAAAGTTTTAATATAGGGCTTTGCAGGAACAGGTTCAAAATTGGTTTTATCCGAAACAGCTTCAGTTTGAATCGGCACGGGCGCAATGGTGTATTCCTGACCAAGCTTACGGGTTTCGTTTTTAAACTCCGTTTCCACCGTAAACACAATTTTCTTATTCCTGTCATTTACCGGAATCCAGAATTCATAAGGAAACACGTTATCTACTACGGTATGCTCTTCGTCTTCACCCTCAAAATGCCAGGTCAGCGTTGTTTTTACAATACCGTTTTCCCCGTCGCCACCGCGGAGTTTTTCTGTATTTTCATTCGCGGAAAAATTATAGATTTCGGTTGATCTGCCACCAACGAAGATATAGCCCATGTAGGTTTCGGGTTCAAAAGCCAACGCATACGCCTTAACATCATACCCCTTGTTCACATTATAGCTGTAGCTACCGCTTTTATATGTGCCGTCGTCATTCAATTTGTAACTCGGCTCATACGTTCTACCTTCATACATAAGACCAAGCACAGACTCACCGAGATTTGTCTCCTGTGTTTCATCGAATTCAACGGTTGTATATGCAGGAGCATGTACGTTTTCCGCATTCACAGCAACGGTTAAGATTCCTTTTGCAGGAATTTCAATTGCAAGCTTGTTGTCCGAAACAACCGCTTCCGTAATGTTACCTTCCTTATCGTATACCGCAGCAATTGCACCGTCTGCAATACCTAAGTCAGCATTAAATACAACGGTATCCGACACCACTTGGTCTCCTGCATTGGTAAATACAAACGCTGCTCTGCCTTCTTTTCTGCCCGCAATCCAGTCGACTTGCTTATCAGAAACGGTAATTGTTCCCTCTTTCAGCCAGGGCCACATATCGTTTTCACGATAAATATTACCTGATTCATGTCCGTACATACGGTTGTTAAACCATGCATATCCCTGAATACGAGTGTTGGGGAAGTTTACATTTCCGTCGGATTTTACATATGCATTGGAGAAAAGATAGTCTTGCACAGCTGCTAAAAATACAGGTGCATGATGAAAATACAAGCTGGTTACATCATAGCCCTTGATGGGATACTCAGCCAGACTCGGAAGCTGTGTGTATTCGGTATAATAATACCCCGGATAATTTGCAAATCTGCCTACAATGGAGGAGCGTGCTAAATCCATCATCAGTTGGTCATCCGAAAGATAGCCAAGTCTTAACAAATCCCCTGCCCAGGTGGACATAAGGATATTCTTTCCCTCTGTACAGGTAGAAAGCTGTTCTACACCAAGCCCTGTTCGTGCGGTTACCCATGCAGGATATGCGTCTGCTGTATCTTTAAAGGTTATGGCATCATCCAGATAATCTACTACTGTATAATGATCATAGACAGAGCCGCTGGTTTCGTCTATACCATTTCCGCGTTTCTTTAAAAGTGCACCTCTACGATAACTTCTGCCATCGTAGGACCAGATGTAATCACGGTTTACTTTGTTCGATATCAATAGATTTTCGGTGTCCTCCACACGCATGTCACTTTTGCTTTCAGGCATATCGGTAATGCGAAGTGCAGGCAGAAAACGTCTTGCACTTTCTACAGCACCTGCAAGATACTTTTTATCGCCCGTAATTTCGTAAGCATCAAACTGTGCCTGGAATTGCGGTGTATAGCTGATATTGATAAAGCTTTTTACAGACACATCGTTGCTTGCAGAGGCAAAAGCTCTGTTGTGATACGCTTCCGCGTTGTTGAGTGTTTGGGTGTAATCGTTCTCGCCATTTGCCCATTCAAACCAATAAAGATCAGTTGTGTTTTGTAAATCCATGCCTCCGGTTTCCACCGTCGTAGTCATATTTCTGTATGCAGCAATATCTCTGTAAATAGGCATCATACCCTGGCTCATCAGATATGCCCCTGCATACGTCGCATTACCAAAGCTTGCTGATGTAAATTCAATTTCCTTATTCAAACCCGTTTCCGATTCACCGCGTATACTGTATCGACGGTGAACGTGCGGTCCCGAACGGGTCAGCATAGAGCCCATGGATTGCAAAGTCCGTTCATTCAGCACATTTGCATCCTCAGTCAGAAGATAATTCTGCAAATAGGCAAGACCGTTGGAGTTTGTTGCCCAGTAGGAGTCTTCGATGTTGTAGTGTCCAATCATTTCATCGCTCCAGCCGCTTAACTCGTCATCCATCAGAAAGTTTAAAAGATTAAAAGACGCATCGGTCATGGACGAAAAATAATTGTCTCTGTAGTCATATACACCACGGATGTCGGACGCTATATGGCTATATAAGTCATACCAACCCTGGTTTTCACCCCTTGAGGAAACCGTTGAGAGGGGCCTGTAAGCTATTGTATACGTTTCTCCTGCCTGAAAGGCCGAATCCACACTTGCCATTTTAGGCGCAAAAATTGCAGGCTGAACGCCACCGTTAAATCCTGTGGTATTCATAACAAAATCTGCATTTTGTTCGGTGTAATCCAATGTAATTTCTTTATATTCGGTTTTTAAAGTTTCCATGTTAAAATACGAGTCTTCCGCCCATGTACTTTTAACCGAATAAGATAGCCCGTCATGCGGCCAGCGAGATGCTTCGTATTCTGCACCTTTTACAGGCACGGTTAAGTCAATAGAGCTTTGGTCAACCGCAACACCTACAGAAATTTCCTGCCCCTTATCATTCATTTTATAGGTCATCTGTGTATGGTCTGTGGTGGAGTTTGTTTCGGTAATGGTTTCGCCTTCTGCAGGATATCTGCTCTCCTGCCAGCGGTAGGGATTTAAAATGTATCCGACCTTTTCTTTATCCACCTCGTTAACTTCGTTAAAAAGGCCAAGGGAATATTCACCGTCTCTTTTAGCAGTAAAGGTAACTGTAACTTTAGGCTCGAGATCATCCTCGTCTAAAGTCCATGTAGCAACAAGGGACATATATTGTCCATCTGCGGTCATGCGAACTGTAGAATCGTTTACCTGTTCTAAGGTGCTTGCAATCAGCCATTCGGGCGCACCTGCACGGAACACATTGGTTGTGCCGACTCTTTTAATATCTCCGTTTTCCATAGGCGCAAGCACATCAAAGCTTCCGTAATAACCGCCCGACTGATATTTTTTTACTTCGGCAGCATACATGGAAAGAAAACCGAATCCGTTTTCAAAGGGCGAAACAACCGTGTCTCCTACCAAAATTTCTCGCTGAACCACTTCTCTGCCCGTTTCCGAAATACCCTTCCGGAACGAAACAGTGGTGTGCTCATTTTCAAGAACTGCTGTATCAGATACGTTGCTTAAATCCCCCTTACCGCTTTCCGGAAAGGGAATTTTGTCCTCATAAGGAATCCGAAGCGGAAAATCCTCACAGAACAGCGTTGCATTTTCAACCGACAAATTGGTAGAAAAATTGGGGTCTTGCGTAAGTACAATAGCATTTAAGCGAACATACGGCGATATGGCGTTAACTTCCAGATTCAGCACGCCATCTTCGCCAACTGTGATTTTGTCAGCAGGATATGTCATTTGCTCCCACGCAAATACAGGTACTGCGTTACCGGCTGTTTTTATTGAGTCTTCATCTTCAGTTCCAACCAGATGTGTCCCGAAATACTGATTTTCATTCTTTTTGTATTCTGTACCGTTAATGGTCAGGGTAAAATTACGTGTACCTGTAGAATATTTAAAATCTGCACTATTTATAAACACATAGTAATCACCGGGTTCAATTTTGGTACCATTTACGGTTGCAGGGTCACCGGTTGCATCGTAGCTTCTTAAGCATTTTCCGTTGTATGCCTGTTCTTCAAATCCGACAGACCAGTCCACACTGGTGTTAAAATGCTCACTGGTTAAAATATAATCTTTCCCGGAGGATGGCACGAATTTCACATCTGTCAATCTTCCATCTGTAATGTTAATGGTTTCTTTTACATCACTTGAAAACTCCGCCTTTGCGACTTTAACCCAATAACCGCCGTTTCCTTCCTGCAGCAAGTATGTAATGGTCGCCTCTTTTTCTTTTGCATCGGCGATGGTCATGGTCACGCTGAAGTCAATTTTCGAAGTGTATCCTTTTTCATAAGAAGAAACATAATAATAGATGTCTGTCCATCCATCTACACTTTCAGGCACGGTAAAAAGGGCTGTGCCTCCGCCAATACCCGCAGAAGTGCCATTATAGCGTTTAAGACTTGTTTTCCCGTCCCAACCGCTGAATGTATCACAGTTTGAGGCGGTTGGCGTAAAAATATCATCATTCTCCTCGGCATACACAGCTGTAAACGGTAATATTGAAATCAATATACAGATGCACAGGAGAAACGAAATGCTTTTTTTCAAAATTCATCACCTCATCAAACAGTATCAATTCATTTTACCATATTTACGGATAAATGTAAATGCTGAAAATTGGCATTTTTTTGTCTAAAATTAATATTACAAAAAGAGTGTCAGGAATCCTGACACTCTTCCGCATTGATATTATGTTTTTTGGCAAGCAGGAGTAATTCCTGCTCATCTGCCGTTTTCAAACGCCTTAAATCTTCTGTGTTGTCACAAGCGGAGCAAACATAGTTTATAAGCTTACGCTCGATTTTTTCACGCAATTCTTCTGAATTAATCATCAAGCTTCTCCTTAAATTTCAGGAAAATCCACTTTGATTTCTTCACCACGTTTTGCAGATTCTTTAATCAAAGACAAGATTGCCTGATTTTTGATAATCTGTGAGGACGGAATGGGCGCCGGCAAATCAAACTTGATTGCATCTAAGAAAGAACGAACCTTACCCTCAAAGCACCAAACCTTATTCTTCTTAATCGGGATTTCGGTTTCTACCTGTTCGCCCTCTAATTCATAGTAAAGCTTTAAGGGCTTTTCAAGGGTGCCGTTCCAACAATCGGTGGACGGAATTCTTAAACCTGCTTTGGTACCCAATACCAATGTATCGCCTGTGGTATCCATATTCATTGCCCAGGGAATTCTAAAGTCTAAGGTAATGTCGCCTTCCAGACGTGCAAAACCTGCTGCAAAATCGTCCACTTCAAAGATATCGGCAAGCTCGGGAGCTTTTTGTTCTACATAACGGATATAGTTCGGATCTTTGCCGAAATGGTTGTAAGTTGTACCGGTAACAGTCAAGGGTTTCGGATAGTCCAAAGCATTCAACACTACATCCAAAGCATAGCAACCAATGTCGCCAAGGGCGCCGATACCTGCAGTTTCATCGCGAACAAAGGTAGTCTTATCCGTTCTTACCGGAATGCCTCTGCGTCTGCCGCCGCCGGTCTGGATATAATAAATCTTACCAAGTACACCTGATTGCAGAATTTTCTTAACTAACTGCATGTTTTCATCAAAACGGGGCTGGAAACCGATAGAAAGAATTTTTCCGCTTTCCTTTTCCGCTTTCATCATTTCAAAGCCTTCTTCTAATGTTACGCACATAGGCTTTTCCAGAAGCACATTAATACCCTTTTGTAAAGCCTCGATAGTACAATTTGCATGCTGACGATTGTATGTACAAATGGACACACCATCAAGCTTTAAGCTCTCGTCGTTTAACATATCGGTATGACTTTCATAGCATTTTGCATTTTCAATGCCGAATTCTTCCATAAAAGCTTTTGCTTTTCCGGGAACGAGATCTGCACCTGCTACTACTTCCACATCGTCAAATTTCACATACTGCTGCATGTGTGCATGCGCAATACCACCGCAACCGATAATACCAATTCTTAATTTTCTGCCTTCTATCGCCATTCTAAATTCCTCCTTTTTTTCTTGCTTGAATGTATTGTACTACACCTTTTTTTAAAAGTCAATATAAAATATTCATCAAAAATATAAGTTTTTTCTTTTTTTAGTAGTCTGTTTCGTTCTTTTTGCAAAAATGTTAAAAAAGTATTGCATTCTAAAACAAAGTGTGGTATAATACAATGCAGGAGGTGCTATATGTATAAAAAGATAATAGCTGTTTGCCTTATGCTTGTCATGCTGTTATCGGTTATTCCGGTACAGGCGCTTGACACATACGGCGGTTATCCCCTTCCTGTGGATCTGGAAGTAAACGACAGTTTTATTCGATGCGTACAGAAGCCGGTCTTAATCAATAATGTAGCCTACATCCCTCTTCGTGCCTTTGCCGATGCAATCGGTGCAACAATAATCTGGGATGATGCAGAAAAGGCTGCAACCGTTGTCAAAGACAACCACACCTTAGTTTTTTACTTAAATAAAGATTACAGCTTGTTAGACGGCGCGTACGGTCCGGGTATTGCAATCCACTACGGACTGATGTTTGTGCCCGCAAGAGCCATTTGTGATGCATTAGGCTACAGTGTCGAATGGGATGGTTTTTACTATGTGGTAGACATTACCGCACCGGGTGTTACAGTTCCCGAAGCTTGTAAGGATTATTCCTACAATTACGATGATTTGCTGTATCTGGGAAAAATCACACATGTTGAGTGCGGTGCAGAGCCTTTCGAGACAAGAATCGGTATTGCAAACACGGTTATTAACCGCGTTCGCTCTCCCCTTTACCCCAACACCATTAAGGGTGCGATTTATGACACCAAGCACGGTGTACAGTATCCACCCGCACACACAAGCCACATGAACCGAACCCCCTCGGTTTCCAGTATGCTGGCGGCAAAATGCGCCTTAAACGGAGTTGAGCTTGTGGGCGATTCGGTGGCATTTGTAAATGTAAAATACTTGTCATCCTCCTGGGCACACAACAATATGCAACACTATGTAACCTTAGGTATTGTGGCATTTTACAGATTCCCGTAAAGATTCACGAAACACAAATGGTGTTTCTCCCTTATAAAATATTCTCCAAAAAGAAAAAACGCAAAGCTTGCGTTTTTTCTTTTTTTATATTTTGTTATCATAAAGAGAAATGACAGCTTTAAAGAGTTTGTCTTCACAGGAAACGGAAACATCGCCGTTGTATTTCTTCGCTATATTTTCCATTGTAGAAATGCCAAAGCCGTGAAGCTTTTTGTCCGCTTTTGTTGTTTTTAAATTTTCGGTATCTAAATCCTCTGCAACGGGATTGGTAACCGTCATCAAAAGCATC
>JAFQQW010000010.1 GCA_017410375.1 Clostridia bacterium
ATGAACAAACTTCGCCTCTCGACGTACCTTTGTACGCCTTCGGGTAACCCCAAACCGCGATGCAACGCGGTTTGGGCTCAGTTTGTCCATTCCAAACATTTTTTCCTATTCCCTAAAAAAGGGCTGTAATAAATTTACAGCCCCTGTTTTTTAGCATTTTCCTATGGCATAGCCTTGATACTCTGTTAAGAAGGCTTCGGCAACTTTTGTCATATTTACGCAGATGCGCGAATCTTTGAAGCTGAGGCGGATGGCAAGTCTGCCGAAATACTTGTCGATAATCTGCACCTTGAAAAGTAAGGTGTGCGGGTCTACCCAAACAGCAGAAACAGCACAATCGTATTTGTGACCCGGCTCGGGAACGGTTGCAATCAAATCGGAATAGTTTTCCTCGGGGAATTTTGAAAATTCGTTATAGCCCATTCCGAAAACAAGTTCTTTTTCGCCTTGTTCATTTTCATAGTGCAGTACACCTTTATTACTTTCAAAAGCAACTTTAAGCCATTTTATACCCATCGGGTTTTCGTTTAAAGTATACACCTTTCCGTTTACAAAATCAGCAGTTTCGCTTGTTGTGTCACCTTTAAGGTGCGCAAGCTTCATATTGCTCAAATGTTCGGTTAATGCCTTGTGCGCGGTTTCGTTTTCCGGAAGTACATCCCCGAAGTTTTCAATGATTTTGTAGAAATTGTCCAAAATAAAGTGACGAGCAGGTTCGTTGCCCTGGTCATCCGAAGTGATGACAAAAATAGAATCGGTTTTGGGATGGCAAACTGCAAACTGATTGCCCATTCCTACAAAAGCAAAGCCATCGTCGGGAGTTTTCCAAATCTGATAGCCGTAACCCTGATGATAATAGTCAAAATTAGCTTTTTCATCGTTATGGGTTTGTTTTGCGGTGGCTTCACGCAAATAGTCGGCATTCATCAACTGTTTGCCGTTCCATTCACCTAAATTCATTACGAAGCGAGCAAACAAAAGCAAATCGTAAGCGGTGCACATAATCCCTGAATCACCAAAAGAATAACCACCCGGAACGGTTAAGCAATAAGAATCCTTGGAAAACCCGATTTTATCAAGACACTTTTTTCTTAAGTAATCCATAAAGGGCATGCCGGTCAGTTTTTCAACAATTACGGTAAGCATGTAAGAGCCGGGGCTGTCATATTCAAAAAGAGTGCCTGAAATTTTGTTATTGCTTTCAGGGAAATATTCTTTTGTACGGTCATCGGTGCCTGTGCCAAACCACCATCTGTCGTCGGTTTTACAGGTGGTCATGCAAAGCATGTCGCGGATGGTTTGCTCCTGTAAAAGGGAGATGTCTTTGCCGTGGTCATATTCGGGGAAGTAGTCTAAAAATTTATCCTCAAGAGAGAGTAATCCGTCCTGCAGACAAAAGCCGATGGCAATACTCACAAAGCTTTTAGACACCGAGTACATACGGTGTTTAAAGTCTTTGTGGAAAGGGGCATAATAGCCCTCTGCAAAAATTTTGTCACCTCTTGCCATCAGCAGGCTGTGGGTGGAAAGCTCTAATTTTTCAAAATGCTTAAAGCAATTCAATACGGCATCGGATGAAATGCCGCAGCTTTCGGGTGTTGCTTTTTTAAACATCTGTTATCACTCCTTTTTATTTATTATAAAGCAATTTTTTAATCTTTTCCTTAATTTTTTTGATTTTTTATATGAAAATCTTTAAATTTTTGACGAAAAAGGAACTGACTGAAAAGTCAATTCCTTTTTGCTTTATTCTTCAGTTGTTTCTTCGGTCGTTACTTCTTCGGTAACTTCGGGGGCAGGCTCTTCCTGCTTTTCGGTAAAGAAGGCTTCAAATTCGTCTGCTTCTAACTTTTCTTTTTCCAAAAGTGCCTCTGCAACAGCGGTTAGTTTATCCATATTTTCGGAAAGCAAGGTCTCGCAACGCTTGTAAGCTCCATCAATAATTGCGCGTACTTCTGCGTCAATCTGTGCGGCAACTTCTTCGGAATAGCCCTTTACGGTGCCGAAATCTCTGCCGATGAATACTTCTTCGTTTTCGGAGTCGTAGAACACAGGCCCCAATTTTTCGCTCATACCGTATTTGGTAACCATAGCGCGAGCGATACGGGTTACATGCTGAATGTCTGCCGAAGCACCGGTGCTGATGTCATCCATAACCAGCTTTTCAGCCACTCTGCCACCTAATGCGCTGACCAGATTGTTTTCCATTTCTTCCTTGGAAGAATAGAATTTATCTTCTGTAGGTCTATACCAGGTAAAACCGCCTGCACCGCCTCGGGGGATAATGGTAACCTGATGCACCTTATCATGACCGGGAAGCAGTCTTGCGGCAACAGCATGACCTGCTTCATGGTATGCGGTAAGCTTCTTTTCTTTTTCGGTGTATTTACGGGATTTCTTTTCTTTGCCCATTTCCACCTTTACCACAGCTTCGGTAATATCATCCTGATGGATGTGGGTCTGACCCTTTTTGACCGCCAAAAGTGCGGCTTCGTTCATGACATTTTCCAGCTGTGCACCTGTAAACTGAACGGTGGTTTTGGCAATGACGGATAAATCTACATCGTCCGCTAATGGTTTATTACGGCAGTGTACCTTTAAAATCTCTTCTCTGCCATGGGCATCGGGATAGCCCACATATACCTGACGGTCAAATCTGCCCGGACGCAGGAGTGCGGGGTCTAAAATATCCTGACGGTTGGTTGCGGCAATAACAATAATGCCGGAATATACACCAAAGCCGTCCATTTCAACTAAGAGCTGGTTTAAGGTCTGCTCGCGTTCATCGTGACCACCGCCTAAGCCGGAGCCACGCTTTCTGCCCACCGCATCGATTTCATCAATGAATACAATGCAGGGCGCATTTTTCTTTGCCTGTTCAAACAAATCGCGGACACGGGATGCACCGACACCCACAAACATTTCCACAAAATCAGAACCCGAGATGGAGAAGAACGGAACGCCTGCTTCACCGGCAACCGCTTTTGCAAGCAGAGTTTTACCGGTGCCGGGCGGGCCGACCAAAAGAACGCCTTTAGGGATTCTTGCACCCATTTTCTGGTATTTTACGGGTGATTTCAAGAAGTCAACCACTTCCTGCAGTTCCTCTTTTTCTTCGTCCTCACCTGCGACATCCTCGAATTTTACATTCTGGTCATTCTGGTTTATTTTTGCACGGCTCTTGCCAAAGCTCATGGCTCCACGGCTTCCGCCGCCTCCCTTGTCGCCCATAAAGAACAGGAAAAAGACAAGCATCAGAACGATTAAAATGAAGCCGGGCAACATGGTCAGCCACCAGGGTGCGGTGGGAGTCGGTTGCGGGTCATATTCTAATGTACCTGCTTCAATCTGTGCCTGAATTTCTGCACCCAAATCCTCGTGCAAAATGGTTTTGGACGGGATGGTTACTTCATATTCGGTCTTATCCTTGTCGTTTAAGGTGACGGTTGCGGTGTCCTCTACAACAACAAGCTTTTCTACTGCACCGCTCTTTACATCGGTAACCAGGTTGGAGTAAATTTTGACTTCAGGGTCATCGGTGTACAGATAGGTAACCAGCAAGAGTATTGCCAGAAACAAGATGGCATATAAACTCAAACTTTTAAGATTTTTTTTCAAATCAACTGTCCTCCGTTTTATCTATTTATTATTATAGTATTAAATCACAAAATCATGTATAAATCAAGCAAAATCCAAAAATTTCACTTATTTTTCATAAACCTCGGGCTTGAGGATGCCGATATAGGGGAGATTGCGGTATTTTTCCGCATAATCCAGACCATAGCCTACCACAAATGCATCGGGAATGTCAAAGCCCATGTATTTGGCATACACTTCTGCTTCTCTGCGCTCCGGCTTGTTTAAAAGGGTACAGATTTCCATGGATGCGGGACGGCGTGTGGTTAAAAGGTGGGTCAGGTTAAACAGGGTTTTACCGCTGTCTAAAATATCTTCAATAATTAAAATATGCTTGTTTTCGATGGATTCATTCAAATCCTTGATGATTTTTACCACACCGCTGGAGACGGTACTGCTTCCGTAGCTGGACACAGCGATAAAATCAATTTCAACCGGGATGGTAATTTCACGCAGTAAGTCTGCGGCAAAAATAACACTGCCCTTTAAAATAACAACGACCAACAAATCTTTGCCCTGATAGTCCTTGCTGATTTGTGCACCCAGTTCTTTTACCTTGGCATGGATTTCTTCTTCGGATAAAAGAATTCTTTCAATCGAATTGTTCATGTGCTGGTTCCTCCAGTAAATTTAAATATTTTTTCGTTTGTGTATCTGTGGGGTAAAACCGACTGCGTTTAAAACCCGGAATACATAAGATTTCGCGGTCGGTGGCAAAGAGCGGAAGTTGCTTCCGCTTGTTTTCCGGAATTTTTAAGTCAATCAGCAGTTTGCTTAAGCGCTTACTGCCGTTCATGCCGAAGGGGAAAAAGCGGTCATCTGCATTGGGAGAACGGAGAAAAAGCTTTTGATCGCCTAAGGCGTTTAAGTCAAAATAGTGTTCGCTAAGGGGCGCGCTTTCGGATACCGTCAGGCGGAATCGACGGCCGGTTTCGGGGATATCAATCGCTGAGTCGGGCTGAATTTCGTAACAGTATACGACAGCTTCATCTGTGTTTTTTACAAACAACAGCTTGCCGTATTGCGCTTTGCAGGTGACAGAAAAACAAAGGTTTAAAATGTCACCGTGCTCTTTTAAATGAGATAAAATATAAGAAATATGCTTTTGTTCAAAATCCTTTGCAGTGCCTGCGGTATGGGCGTAAGCCAGGCGCAAAGCACGTCCTGCAATTGCCGGGTGCAAGGTTTTTAAAACAGAAATTTCAATTTGATTGTCCGAAACATATTTTCTTGCCGTTTGGGTCAGAAAATCCTCGTCCTGTTCTAAAAGGGAAGCAGTTCGGCAGATGTTTTCTACCGCATTGCCGTTTTCCTTTTGCAAAAGGGGAATCATTTCCAGACGAATCCGGTTTCGGGCATAGTCTGTGCGCTGATTGGTTTCATCCGCACAGGGAACAATGCCTTTTTCGTTTACATAGCTTTCAATTTCGGCACGGGTTAACCCAATCAGCGGACGGATAATCTTGTCGCGCTTTGCGGAAATGCCGGTTAAGCCTTTTAAGCCCGTACCACGGATTAAATGCTGTAAAACCGTTTCGGCACAGTCGTTTTTATGATGTCCCGTGGCGATTTTATCATAGCCTTCTATACTTTCAAAAAAAGTGTAGCGGACGTTTCTGCCTGCGGTTTCGGTGCTGATTTTTTTCGCATCTGCGATTGCCTTTACATCTGTTTTACAAAAATGAAAGGGAACGTCTAAGCGTTCGGCAAAGGCTTTGCAAAAGTCTGCGTCCCGGTCAGCGGTTTCGCGCAAGCCGTGGTGAACATGGGCAAGACCGATGGAAAAACCTAACTCTTTTAAGCAAAGGGCAAGGCAGACCGAGTCATATCCGCCCGAAAAAGCCACAAGCACCTTTTCGCCTCTTTCAAGCAGATGAAAGGCATCTATGGTTTGCTGAACGGTTTGTAAACTATTCTTCATGGGCAGTATCTACAGACACAAAGTTGGTGTAAGAGGGCTGCCACATCAGGGAAATTTTGCCCGTCGGACCGCTTCTGTGCTTTGCGATGGTTAATTCAACCAGATTGGGGTTGCCGTTTTCGTTGCCTTCATCCTTTTTATGAATGAACATAACCATATCGGCGTCCTGCTCGATGGCACCCGATTCACGAAGGTCGGACAGCATGGGGGTTTTGTCCTGTCTTTGTTCGATGGAACGGGACAGCTGACTTAAAGTCAATACAGGAACCTCCAGCTCTTTTGCCATGATTTTTAAGGCACGGGACATTTCGGAAACCTCCTGCTGACGGCTTTCACCCGACTTGGAGTTTCCCTGCATTAACTGCAGATAGTCCACGATAACAAGTCCTAAATTCTTCTCCAACTTCAGTCTTCGGCACTTGGAACGGATTTCGGTTACCGAGATATTGGATGTGTCATCAATATAAATCGGGCTTTCCGAAAGGGGTGCCAAAGAGGTTGCAAGACGTGTCCAGTCGTCCTGCTCTAACATACCGGTTTTAAGCCGCGAGCTGTCTACCAAAGCCTGAGAGGTCCAGATACGGTTTACCAGTTCCTCTCTGCCCATTTCCAGACTGAAAATGGCAACGGTTTCTTTGTTTCGTAATGCCACATTACGGGCGATGTTCAGGGCAAAACTGGTTTTACCCACACCGGGTCGTGCGGCGAGAATGTTCAAGGTGGATTTCTGGAAACCGGAGGTGATGTTATCAAAGTGTGAAAAACCGGTTTCCACACCGGTGATGGAGGTGTCCATTGCGGCAAGCTCGCCCAAATGGTCATAGCTTTCCATCAACACGTCTTTAATGTGTACAAGGCCGGATTTTTCTCTGCCCTGCAACACATCAAAAATGGCTTTTTCTGCAATTTCTGCGATTTCCACGGGGGTCTGGGTGCCCTCGTAAGCCAGCTTGGAAATCTTGTTTGCCGCAATAATCAGCTTACGGCGCAGGGATTTTTCTAAGATAATTTCAATATGGCTTTTAATATTGGTTACTGCCAGAACCTTAACGGCAAGACCTGCCACAAATTCTTTTCCGCCCACAGCACCCAAAGTGCCTGCATCCTGCAAAGCATTGGATACGGTGATGGGGTCAATGCGACGGTCCTTGGCATATAACTGCTCCATCGCCATAAAAATTTCTTTATTTTCTTCCCGATAGAAATCCTCGGACTTTAAAAACTCAAAAACAGTAGAGATGCATTCTGCATCAATCAGCATAGAACCTAAAACAGATTCCTCTGCCTCTAAGCTGTACGGGGGAATACCGCCGCTAAGTCCTAAAAAATCTTCTGCCATTTCCGTCGCCTCCTTTCCGGCTTTTTAAAATTACTGTGCTTTGATTTCTACTGTCAGCTTGCCCACAACGTCGGGATACAGTTTTACGGAAACGGTATACACGCCAAGGCTCTTGATGTCGTCCATTTCAAAACGACGCTTGTCAATTTTAACGTGGTGTTGATTCAAAAGAGCTTCTGCTACATCCTTGTTGGTTACAGAGCCGAATAAACGGTCGTTTGCACCTGCTTTTGCAGTTAAAACAACCTTTAAGGTGCTAAGCTTTTCCTGCATGGCTTTTGCTTCGGAAAGCTCGGTTTCCTTTTTGTAGGCAAAGGCTTCGTTCTTACCTTTCAAATCGTTTAAAGCTGCGTTGGTTGCTTCCACAGCAAGCTTTTTGGTGAACAGGAAATTGCGGGCATAACCGTCGCTTACATTTACGATGTCACCTTTTTTGCCCTGTCCTTTTACGTCTTGTAATAATACAACTTTCATAATCTATACATCCTTTCGGTTTAAATTTCGTCCAAATACTGGTTAATTGCCTGAATCAGGCGTTGTTTTGCTTCTTCCTGGGTGCAGTTTTTAAGCTGTACGCCTGCCATGGTTAAATGACCGCCACCGCCCATTTTTTCCAAAATGAGCTGTACGTTCACAGAGCCTGTGGAACGTCCGCTGATGGCAATTTCCTCGGGTCGAACCGCCAGCACAAAGGAAGCTTCAATTCCGCTGATGGAAAGCAGTTTGTCTGCCGCCTGCGGTGCAATGGCAAAGGCGTCGGTTGCCGAGGTACATTCCCAGGCCGAGATGGCAATGTTGCCGTTTACCGTAATGGCAGAGGAAATGATTTGTGCCAGCTGTACAAAGCTGTTGAAATCATTGCGGAAGAATTTGCGGACCTCGGTGATGTCTACACCGCAACGCTTTAAGAATGCGGCGGCTTCAAAGGTACGCACGCCTGTTTTCATAGCAAAGTCCTTGGTATCCATCATGATACCTGCATACAAAGCCTCTGCTTCCTGGGCTTCCAATCGGAAGGAACCGCCTGCATACTGCAGCATTTCTGCTACCATTTCGCAGGTGGAGGAGGCATAAGGCTCGTGATACACAAGCTTTGCCTGATTGATAAATTCCTCACCGCGACGGTGATGGTCAATTAAAACCACATCTTTTACCTTTTCCAGTAAGTCCGGGCAGAAGGTGTACTGCGGTTTATGGGTGTCTACCACCACAAGCAGGGTTTTCTTGTTTACCAGATCGTATGCCTTGTCGGAAGTGATAAACACATCCTTATAATCCAAATTGTCCTGAATACGGCCGATTAAGCCGTTTACAGACAGAGAAGAATTTTCATATAAAATATAAGCCTTTTTTTCAAAGGTTTTTGCCATGGCACAAACACCGATTGCGGCGCCGATGGCATCCATATCGGGAAGCTGATGTCCCATAATAATCACATTGCCTGCATGCACCAACAAGTCCTTTAAGGCGTTTGCGGTAACGCGTGCTTTTACTTTTGTGGTTTTTTCATGCTCGCGGGTTTTACCGCCAAAGAAGCTGATTTCGTTGTTTTCTTTCACAACTGCCTGGTCACCGCCTCTGCCGAGGGCTAAGGCAATGGCAGAATTTGCAATTTCGTCCAGCTCTTTATAGTCAAAGCTTCCTGCACCGACGCCGATAGAGAGGGTTGCAGCAAATTTGTTGCCCGACTGAATCTGGCGCACGTCATCCAAAACAGAGAATTTTTCGTCAATCATTTTCTGGAGACAGTTACGGGTAAAGAACAGGAAATAACGGTCTTTTTCGGTTTTCTTGAACACGCCGTTGGTGAAAGAGAACCAATTGGTGATTTTGGTATCAATTTCGGAAAGCAGTAAGCTTCGGTGCGAATCGGGTGTGCTTAAAAGCACATCGTCATAGTTATCAATGGTAATCACACCGACTACAGGCTGTTCCTGCAGATATTTTTCGCTGTTTAAGAAAATTTCGGTGTTTTCATATAAATAAAATACGATAAAGGTAGGGGTGTTGACTTTCTTGTCCTGATAAATGTAGTTGCCCTTTACCTCAAAATGCTTATCTTTGATAAAGCAGGAAAAGCCGGGCTTTTTCTTTAAGAGAATTTCTCGGGTCTGATCCGGGAAAACCGTTTCAAAGGGGAGGTCGAACAGGAGACTGTCGTCAAACAGCTTGTCAAACCGTTCGTTGCTCCAGAGCACACGACCTGTCGGTGTGAAAATAACCACCGGCATGGGGGCGTTGATTAAACTGTCCTTTGTGGCGGTTTCTGCATGGAAACGGATATTGTCAATAAACTCCGAAAGAGAGCCGTGGTATTTGCGGATGACAATGATGTGGAACAGGAACAAAAGTCCCGCGATGCCGATTTCGGCAAGGCCCAAAATCCATATTTTTTCAAAAAAGAGCGTCACAATACCGCAGATTGCTAAAACGGCAATGGTTGCAGTGGTTGCAAAAAAGTTTTCTTTACTTTCGTTTCTCATAGTTTCCCTCCGTTACTCCTCAAGCCCTCTGAAGTTTGCACGGGCGTCGATGAAAGCGAGGATGTTCAAAATCAAGGAAATAAAGCTTGAAGAGGCAATAAAAGCAAGCGCGCCTATGGCAAGTGCTCTTAAAATGCCGATACATTTTTTGCTTTTCATCCAGTAGTCTACCAAAGAAAGCGCGCTGAAAAGCAACAAAAAGCGGGTGATAACATAGATGTTTAAAAATACAATGCAAAGGACAGAGCCTTCTGCAGACAGCATGGTGCCAAAGCTGGACAACAGATACACCCAAACGGTCATCCGTGAGCAACGGAACCGGGAAAAATGTGGAATGAAGCGGGGGGTGTATCTGAAAGCCATGTGAAGCAGAGACAGCACACACAAAGTGAGGTAGCCAAACAGAATGGCATACACACAAAGCAATGCAGGAAACTGCAGCTTCAGCTGTGCAAACATCAGTTGCATTTGTTTTGTTATATCAGATAAAATATCAGGATTGACTGCAGTCTGCGCAGCCGTTTGGTTCATAAGCTGTGTGGTTGTGTCTGTTAAAAGTGTAAACAAGCTGTCAATGGCGTTTTTGTCAAACAACAGCTGAAACAGCAGAATCAAAGCCACAAACAAAATGCCAAAGCCAAAGCTTGCGGTGATGAGTGTGCTTTTTAAGGGTTGCGCCTGCTTGACGGAGTTTCCGATGTAAATGCCTGCAATTGCACCGATTATACCGATGGCAACCCCGAACCAGCCGAACAGAAAGAACAGACCGACTGCGGAGAGTGCGCCGTAGACAACCGGGAAAACAGGCTTGCCGGTAAGGGCAAGCATTGCCGGAAAGGCAAACAATGCCGAAAAGAAAAAGAGTGCTGCCGGACCGAAAAATACGGACAAAAGCATCAAAAGGACAGGAATCGCAATTCCTGCACCAAATATCAGTAATGTTTTTTTCATATATAAATCTCCGATTTTACAAATACAATTCTGAAACGAAAACTTTCGTATCTTATATTATACCATTCTTTTCCTGAAAAAACAAGAAAAATTTTTGCATAACAAAAAGCAGTATGGGAATACTTAAAAACGAACGGTATAAATGCCGTTGCGGACATTTCTTTCGCACGCATTTGGCGTGTATCCCTCTTATCGTTCCTCTGCTCACTTAACAACCTTAAGCGGGCAGGGGAATTTCTTCTAAAAGGAGTTGTTTTTTGTTATGCAGATGTTAAGCTTTGTATTTGCCGCTGTAGCAGGGGCTTGTATGAGTATACAGGGCGTGATGAACACGCGTCTTTCCGATAAAATCGGGTTGCTTGAGTCCAATGCCTTTGTACAGGGAACGGCATTTTTGCTTTCCATTATTGCAGTTTTTTTATTTGGGAAGGGCGATTTTGCCCAGTTTTTCTCTGCCAAACCATTGTACTGGCTGGGTGGCGTGTTCGGGCTCGCCATCACGGTTTTTGTGATGCTTGCCATGAAAAATCAGTCGCCTACTGTGGCGGTGTCGGTGATTTTAATTGCGCAGCTTACCGTTGCGGCACTGATTGATGCCTTCGGAATCATGGATACTCCGAAAATTGCCTTTCACTGGACAAAATTTTTAGGACTTGCGCTTATGATTGGCGGAGTTATTCTGTTCAAGATGAAAGGCTCCAATTAATTGGCTCTGTGCCGATGCGTTTTAAGAATTCATTGGTTTTGGAAAAATGACGGCATCCGAAAAAGCCGTTGTGTGCCGAAAGGGGGCTGGGATGTGCCGCCTCCAGCACCAAGTGCGAGGGGTTGGAAATCAGTTCCTTTTTCGCCCGGGCATGACTGCCCCACAAAATAAAGACCATGGGGGTAGTACGCTCGTTTAAAAGGGTGATGATACGGTCGGTAAACTGCTCCCAGCCTTGTCCTTTGTGGCTGGCGGCTAAACCGCCCCGAACGGTGAGTACTGTGTTTAACAGCAAAACACCCTGCTCTGCCCAGGCTGTTAAATCTCCGTCCTGTACGGGCGGAATGCCTAAGTCTGTTTCCATCTCCTTATAGATGTTTTTCAGAGAGGGAGGAAGCTGAATACCCTTCTGCACCGAAAAGCAAAGCCCATGTGCCTGCCCTTCGCCATGATATGGGTCCTGCCCTAAAATCACGGCTTTCACCTTGTCGTAGTCAGTGATTTTTAAGGCATTAAAAATCTGATACATATTCGGATATACCGTTTGCGTGCTGTATTCCTGTTTTAAAAATTCTCTTAATTTTAAATAGTATTCGGCACGGAACTGGTCTTCCAGTAACCCGTCCCAGCTGTTTCCGATTAACGCCATGGCTTTGCTCCTTTTTGGTTTCTTTCTATCATTATACAAAAAAACATAAAAATAATCAAGTTTATTTTGACCTTTTGGTATTTTTGGTGTATAATGGAAAAAGAAGAGTGGAGGAAACTATGAAAAAAATATCATTTAAGAGCATAATGTTTCTGCTATACTTGGTGGCGGTGGTGTTGTTGACCGTGCTGTTATATCCCTTTTTTGCCTCCCTTACAAGTGAGGCAGGGGTTGCTTCGTTGCAGGAAAAGGTGCAGGAGTTAAAATTTGTCGGCATCCTGCTTGTGTTGGGCTTGCAGGTGCTTCAGATTATTATTGCCATTGTGCCGGGCGAGGTGGTGGAGTTTGTTTCGGGGGCGTTGTACGGACCCTGGGGCGGATTACTTTTGGATTTAATCGGCATTGCGCTGGGACAGAGTCTGATTTATTTTCTGGTCATGAAGCTGGGTGCAGATTTTGCCGAAAAGCTTACGGGAAGTCAGGCCATACAGAAATTTAAATTTCTGCAAAATGCACAAAAGCGGAATCTTTTGGTGTTTTTACTGTACTTTATACCGGGAACACCTAAGGATGCCCTTTGTTATATAGCGCCACTTTTCAAAATTCCGTACAAAACCTTTATGGTACTTTCTCTTGTGGCACGGATTCCGTCTGTGGTTTCGTCCACCTTTGCAGGGGCGGCATTCGGAGAAGGGGATTTTAAAGAAACAGTAATCATTTACGCCGTGGTTGCGGGTTTAAGCGTGGTTGGATTTTTAGTATACCGACAGTTTATGAAAGGCAGGGAAAAGCATGGAACAGACAAATGTTAAAGTGATTGCCAACAACAAAAAGGCATATCATGACTATTTTATACTGGAAAAATTTGAGGCGGGTATTGCCCTTACCGGCACTGAAATCAAGTCTATCCGAAACGGTGCGGTCAATCTGAAAGACAGTTGGGTTTCGGTAAAAGAGGGAGAGGCATTTGTGCTGGGAATGCATATTTCTCCGTATGAAAAAGGAAATATTTTTAACAAAGACCCATTACGGGTGCGAAAGCTTCTTTTGCACAAGCGGGAGATTCATAAGCTTATCGGACAGGTGACGCTGGACGGACACTCCATTGTGCCCCTTTCTCTTTATTTAAAAGGCTCAAGGGCAAAGCTTGAAATTGCGGTTGTTAAGGGTAAAAAGCTGTATGACAAGCGCGATGATGCCGCAAAAAGAGATGCAAAACGGGATATAGAACGGGCTGTTCGTGCAAAATTTTAATTTTTTTGTATTTTTTAAAATTTAGTCTTGACAGATGAAAAATTTGGTGGTAAAATCAGTTCATAGCAATTAAATACCAAAAGCGTTTGAGCGGAAACAAGTAGGCTTGCGATAAGCATTAAGAGAGCTGTCGGGTGGTGCGAGACAGATGTGGAAACAAGGTGAATACATTTCGTTAGCTGCGTTCTGAACAGCAGAAGAAGCTGCTAAGTAGGAGGCGACGGGTGCGCCCGTTACAGCGTTAGAGCATAGCTAGTATTGTGTGCTTGTAAAGGTCACTCCCGTAAGAGGGTGATAAATTGAGGTGGTACCACGGGTATTATTTCCCGTCCTCATGTTATGTGAGGACGGGATTTTTATTTTCTCTTCGTCCTTACAATATAAAACAGAAAGGATGATGAAAAATGGTATTGAAATTGTCTATGCTTGTTATATTCTTCGCAGTTATGGTTGCAGTAGGGCTTTATTGCAGAAAGCATTCTACAGACGTGCGCGGCTTTGTTTTGGGCGGTCGTGCGGTTGGTCCGTGGCTTACGGCTTTTGCGTACGGCACATCCTACTTTTCTGCAGTTATTTTTGTAGGTTATGCAGGTCAGTTTGGCTGGAGGTTCGGTGTGGCATCTACCTGGATTGGTATCGGTAATGCGTTAATCGGTTCGCTTTTGGCATGGCTGGTGCTGGGCAGACGTACAAGACTTATGTCCCAAAAGCTGCAGTCTTCTACAATGCCTGAATTTTTCGGCAAGCGTTTTAACAGCTCTTCGCTGAAAATTGCGGCATCGATTCTTGTGTTTATTTTCTTAATTCCTTATACAGCATCTTTGTACAACGGTCTTTCCCGTTTGTTTGAAATGGCTTTCCCGGTGGATTACATGTGGTGCGTAATTGTCATGGCAGTGCTTACCGGTATTTATGTTATTGCCGGTGGTTACATGGCAACAGCCATTAACGACTTTATTCAGGGCATTATCATGTTAATCGGTATTGTGGCAGTGATTGCAGCAGTGTTGATGAGCAAGGGCGGTTTTACCGAGGCACTTGCAGGACTTGCAGCAGTAGAAGATACTGCAACCGGAATTCCCGGTGCATTTAACTCGTTCTTCGGACCCGACCCGTTGAATCTGCTGTTTGTTGTAATCCTGACCTCCTTAGGAACCTGGGGTTTACCGCAGATGGTACAGAAGTTCTATGCGATAAAGAGTGAAAAGGATATCAACAAGGGTACAATCATTTCAACCTTGTTTGCACTGGTTGTTGCAGGCGGTTGCTACTTCTTAGGTGGCTTTGGCAGACTGTTCACCAGCGAACTGCAATTTGCGGCAGACGGCTCGATTGTAGGTGGCTTTGACTCGATCATTCCCACCATGCTGGAGGGCTTGCCGAACGTTTTGATTGCCATTGTTATTATTCTGGTGCTTTCCGCTTCCATGTCAACCCTTTCTTCACTGGTACTCGCTTCTTCCTCAACCCTGACACTGGATATGTTAAAGGGGCATGTGATTAAGAACATGAGCGAGAAAAAGCAGGTGTTGATTATGCGTGTTCTGATTGTGGTGTTCATTGTAATTTCTGCATACATTGCAATCAATAAGGATAAGCTTTCTGCTATTGCGGATATGATGGGTATTTCCTGGGGTGCATTGGCAGGTGCGTTCTTAGCACCGTTCCTGCTCAGCTTGTACACCAAGAAAATCACCAAAGCGGCTGTTTGGGTAAACTTCATTTTCGGTGCAGGCATCATGATTTGGAACATGGTTGACCGTGCGTCTTTCCCGATGATTCTGCAGTCCCCCATCAACAGCGGTGTTATCGCGATGCTGGCAGGCTTTGTGATTGTTCCGGTGGTAAGCATCTTTACCAAAAAGCCGGAAAAAGAATTGCTGGATGATGCATTTTCCTGCTATGATAAAACCGTAACCGTACGCGCAAAAGATGCCCTCGGCGACGAAGAATAAATAACAACAACCGGAGAAGGCGCACAAAGCGCCTTTTCCGTCTGTTTTTGAAAAGGAGATAAAATATGGTTATTACAGAACTTTTAACCAGAAACGCCCAGTTTTACGGCGACCGTACAGCTTTGGTGGAAATTAACCCTTCCGACAAGTTTGACAAACCGATTACCTGGCGCGAGTATGAATTGATTGAGTCCAATCCTGCGGAGCGCTATCGCAGAGAAATCACCTGGAGAGAGTTTGATACCAAAGCAAACCGCTTTGCAAACCTCTTGCTTTCCCGTGGTGTGAAAAAAGGCGATAAGGTTGCTATTTTGCTGATGAACTGTATCGAATGGCTCCCGGTATATTTCGGTATTTTAAAGGCAGGCGCTTTGGCAGTGCCCATGAACTACCGCTATTCGGCAGATGAAATTGATTACTGTTTAAATCTTTCCGAGTCTACCAATCTGGTGTTCGGTCCTGAATTTATCGGTCGTGTGGAAGCTATTTTCCCCAAAATCAAGAAAACCTTAAAAAACATTTTCTTTGTGGGCGAGGATGTGCCTTCTTTTGCAGACAGCTACGAAAAAATGACCTCGTACTGCTCGTCAGTGGCACCGTCTGTACCGCTTAACGAAGAGGATGATGCGGCAATTTACTTTTCCTCGGGTACAACCGGCTTCCCGAAAGCGATTCTGCATAGTCACAGAGCGCTCATTTCTTCCTGCCGGACGGAACAGAATCATCACGGTCAGACCGAAGAGGACGTATTCCTGTGCATTCCGCCCCTTTATCATACCGGTGCAAAAATGCACTGGTTCGGAAGCCTTTTAAGCGGTGGTAAAGCGGTTCTTTTGCGCGGCATCAAGCCCGAATGGATTTTAGACACCGTTTCCAGAGAAAAGGCAACCATCGTTTGGCTTTTGGTGCCGTGGGTGCAGGATATTTTAGATGCGTTAGATCGCGGCGAGCTGAAAAAAGAAGACTACTGCTTAGATCAGTGGCGTTTGATGCACGTTGGCGCACAGCCCGTTCCGCCCAGCCTGATTAAGAGATGGTTAGAGCATTTCCCGAACCATCAGTATGATACCAACTACGGTCTTTCTGAATCCATCGGACCCGGTTGTGTACATTTGGGCGTGGAAAATACCCATAAGGTGGGTGCAATCGGTGTGCCCGGTTATTTATGGGAAGCAAAGATTGTAAATCCCAATGGGGAAGAAGTAGCGGCAGAGGATGTAGGCGAGTTGATTGTCAAAGGCCCCGGCGTGATGAAATGCTACTTTAATAACCCCGAAGCAACTGCCGAGAGCATTAAAAACGGCTGGCTGTATACGGGCGATATGGCAAAGAAGGACAAAGACGGCTTTATTTACCTGGTTGACCGAAAGAAAGACGTAATCATCACCGGCGGCGAAAATCTTTATCCCGTACAGATTGAAGATTTCCTGCGCCGTCATGATGCAATCAAGGACGTGGCGGTTATCGGCTTGCCGGATGAGCGTTTAGGCGAAATTGCGGCGGCAATTATCGAAATCAAGCCCGATAGGACCTTGACCGAGACAGAGGTTATGGAATTCTGCGAAGAAATGCCCAGATACAAAAGACCGAAGAAAATTATCTTTGCGGATGTGCCCCGTAATCCCACCGGAAAAATTGAAAAGCCCAAGCTTCGCGAGATTTATTGCGGTATGAGTTTGGTAGAAGCCCAAACAACAAAATAAAGAAAAAACAACAACGCAAGTATGCGTTGTTGTTTTTTCTTATTCCCTTCAAAGCGTGTAGTGCAGTTATTTCATTTTTGGCTTAACAAGCAGGGCGGCGACGATGGAAAAGAGGATAACGGCACAGATTCCGCCTGCGGTGGCAGACAGTCCGCCCGTAAAAATACCGACAAAGCCTTCCTTTGCAACCGCCTCCTCCACGCCTTTGCCTAAAGAGTAGCCAAAGCCGGTTAAGGGGACGGTTGCACCTGCGCCTGCGTAATCCACAATGGGCTGATACAGTCCCAGTAGCTGCAAAAACACGCCTGCTACCACATAGGCAACCAGAATTCTTGCGGGGGTCAGCTTTGTTTTGTCAATTAAAATCTGACCGATAACACAAAGCAGACCGCCCACCCAAAATGCATTGAAATAATTCATTCGGATTCCTCCCGTTCGATGGCAACCGCGTGGGCGATTCCCGGAATACTTTCCCCCTGGAAACAACTGGTGGGGTTCATCAGCGCACCGGTGGCACAGAGCAGAAGACGGTTGATTTTGCCTGCTTTCAGCTGATGCCACAAATAACTGCAAAAGACCGAGGCACAGCAGCCGCAACCCGATCCGCCTGCGTGTACATCCTGACGCTTGCGGTCAAAAATACGGTCACCGCAGTCCATGTATCGACCGCTTAAATCAATGCCCTGAAGCATTAACTGTTCCCTTGTGATTTGCATACCCACATGCCCCAAATCACCTGTTGCAACCATATCAAAGTAGTCAGACGGTAAATTGCGGTCTTTAAAGTGACGGCTGATGGTGTCGATGGCGGCAGGTGCCATGGCGGCACCCATACTGTTGATGTCGGTGATGCCGTAATCAATAATTCTGCCTACCGTTGCGTGGGTGACTTTAAATGTACCGGTTGTGCCGAGCAAGGCAGCCCCCGAGCCGGTAACCGTCCATTGGGCAGAAGGCGGTCGCTGACCGCCGTACTCAAGCGGAAAACGGAACTGGCGTTCCGAACTGCAGAAATGGCTGGAGGTTACAGCAATTGCGTTTTCTGCAAAACCGCCACTTACGGTTACCGAGCCTGAAAGCAATCCTTCTACAAAGGTGGAGCAGGCACCGTACAGACCTAGAAAAGGGATTCCAAAGGGCATAAGCCCGTAATTGGAGCTGATGCATTGGTTTAAAAGGTCACCACCGAAAATGACATCGATTTCGTCAGGTGTTTTTGCTGCCTTTTCCAAAAGCTGTGTGACGGTGGTTTTCATCAGCTCACTTTCGGCTTTTTCCCAACTGTCCTGCCCGAAATATGCATCCGATGAAACGGCATCAAAATATTTAGAGAAATTACCGCATCCTTCCTTTTCACCGACCCGGGATGCGGTTTCCTGAATATAAACCGGATTGTGGAACGTAAATGTTTTTTGCATACCTTCTCCTTATAATAAGCTTGCGATGTAGTAAATAAAGCCTGCAATCACCGATGCCACACTGCCGTAGGCAATGACGGGACCTGCAATAGAAAACAGCTTTGCACCAACGCCTAAAACGAAACCCTCAAACTGAAACTCAATGGCGGCAGAGGATACGGCATTGGCAAAGCCGGTGATGGGCACTAGCGTGCCTGCACCTGCGTGCTTTGCGATTTTTTCATACAGGTGTAAGGCGGTACAAACCACTGACAAAAAAATCAATGTGATGCAGTTTAAGGTTCCGCATTGCTGTTCGGTAAAGCCCATGGCATTGTACAGTGAAAGAAAAAGCTCGCCCAGGGTGCAAATCGAGCCACCAATGAAAAAAGCCCATACACAGTTTTTAAAAATGGGGGAGGGCTTTGTAAATTGGTTTGCGTAATTCTGATAGTCTTTAGTGTTCATACGCATAAAAAAACCTCCTTTTGGAGGTAGTTTCTCCAAAAAGAGGTTTGGTTATACAGTTTTAAAATTTAATAATCAGTTGCTTGTTGGTTTCATCCCATTCGGTTTCAATGCCGAAGCCGTCGGTGAGTAAGGAAGCAGGGGCGAAAATGGAATCGCTGTAGTTGGCAGGGGGACAGGACAGCTTCAGTAATCGGTTGCCGTTGAGGTTTGCGTAAACGTCCATGACCCATACAGAAATGGCAGTACCCTTATAGGCGATATCAATTCTGCCCATACGGTCGTTGCCGTCCCAGTTAAAGGTTGCACCCATGTGCTGCATTACGGCTTTGATGGGAATCATCAGCTCGTCGGTTTCAGAATCCCTGCGCACAATATCGGGGGCAAGGTAGCGCTGGTCGTTCACCCAGACCGTGTTATAGCCCTCGGTCAGAATGATTGTGGTCTGTTCCTCGGGGATAACCACATACCGAAGAGCAGAAACCTCCTCATAAGGAAGAGCACGACAGCAAAAATGAATTTCGTCCATTTTGGCAGTTATGTTTGTACCGAAACCGCGACCGATGCAAATTGGTTGGTTATTGTTTGCGATGGATTCGTAAGACTGTAATGCTTCGGGAAGCATTTCGGTGCAGACAATTACACCGTCTAAGTAAAAGGTGAGCGTGGTTTTGTCAAATACTACAGCCACATGATGCCATTTATCTATCATATCGGGCGGATAAATAATGGGGTCGGTGTAAAAGGTATGCGATGCATAGCTTCCGTCCGGCATCAGAAAGGTGATGTCTGCCTTCAGCCGTTCGTAATCGTCGGTAAGGGCAAAGCAAACAGGACCATTGCACGGGTCACCGTTAGAAGCCGTTCTTGAAAAGAACATGGGACAACCGCAGGTCATCTCGTGAAAGTTTACCCAGCTTGCAAAGGTAAAACTGTCTTTAAAGGTAATGGATTCGCTGCCGGTGATGGTTAAGTAACCATCCTGCAGGTCCAGCGCCTTTCCGGTTACACCAATGCTTTCAAAAGCCATGTTGCCGTAACTGGTCAGGGAATTGTTTCCGGTATAGTCACACGAAAAAAAGTTTTCAAAACTGAAATGCATATCCGGCGTGCTGTCTGATGCAAATGCTTGCGAAGACATTGCAAACAGCAAAACTATACAAAGCAAAATCAGTTTTTGCGCTTTCATAGTATCACTCCCAACTGCGGATTTCTCCGCTTCGGTTTAAGACCATTTTAGTCTTAGGATATACCCATTATAAACCAAAAATTCCAATTTGTCAAATTTCGCTAAAAAAACAGCCTTTTTTTGGAAGAAAAAGGCTGCTTTTTAAAGGATATTTATTGCATATCAATTTCGATTTTTCCCATGGGGAGAGAAAGAGTTTCGGGGATACAGTTTTCCTGCTTTAAAAGAGACAGGGTGCCAAGGCCCACATGGGCAAGACCAAAACCGAATAGTGTACACCCGCATTTTTCGCAATGGTCTTTTAAAAGAAGTCCGCCCAGCATGGATGCAATCCCTGCGCCGACTGCCACATAACCGCATTTGATTTTCATTTTTTACGCCTCCTGAATAGAATTTCATGCTTATTTTGTCACTTTTTTTAAGAAAAATGCAAAAAACACTTGCCTTTTTATGAAAAATATTGTAAAATACTAAAAGGTATAATAGATTATGGAGGTTTATGTATATGGCTAACATTAAAAAAATTGCGATTTTAACAGGCGGCGGCGACTGCCCCGGTTTAAACCCTGTTATTCGTGCTGTTGTTAAAACAGCGATAGAAAAATACGGTCTGGAAGTTGTGGGTATCAAAAACGGCTACCATGGCTTGTATCACAAAAACTTTGTGCCTCTGACATTGGAAAATGTACAGGAAATTATTGGTGTTGGCGGTACTATTCTGCATTCTTCCAATAAGGACAACCTTTTCATTTATCCGATTCGTGACGAAAATGATGAGATTGTAAAAGATGCAGAGGGCAACATCCAGTATCATGACGTTTCGGATGAGGCTGTGGAAAACCTGAAAGAAGCAGGTATTGATGCTTTGTTTATCTTAGGCGGTGACGGCACACTGACCTCCGGTCGCGACTTTGCAAGAAAAGGTGTTAATGTAATGGGTATTCCCAAGACCATCGATAATGACCTGGCTTGCACAGACTTTACATTTGGCTTTGATACCGCAATTTCTGTTGCTTGCGACGGTTTGGACAGAGTTCGTACCACCGGTATGAGCCATCACAGAATCATGGTTGTGGAAATCATGGGCAGAGGCGCAGGCTGGCTGACACTGCATTCCGGTATTGCAGGTGCGGCTGACGTTATCTTGATTCCTGAAATTCCTTATGATATCAACAAGGTTGCTGAAAAGATTAAGGAAGACAAGGCAAGCGGTAAGACATTCTCCGTGGTTGCTGTTGCAGAAGGTGCAAAATCTTCTGACGGTAAGCAGGTTATCTTAAAGGTTCGTGAAGATTCTCCCGACCCGATTCGTCTGGGCGGTGTTGGTACTGTAATTGCAGACCAGTTGGAAGAACTGGTTGGCTCTGAAGCAAGAGCAACTGTACTCGGTCACATTCAGCGTGGCGGTTCGCCCACAGCACATGACCGCGTGCTTTCCACCAGATACGGCTATGCGGCAGTTGAATATGCTATGCAGGGCAAGTTTGGTAACATGGTTGTATTGCAGGGCAATGAAATTAAGTATGTATCCTTAGAAGACGTTATCGGTCAGAAAACCAAGAACGTTGAGCCTGATGGCGAGCTGGTAACAGTAGCTAAGGCTATGGGTGTATGCTTCGGTGACTAACGGCACTTAAAAACATGCACCGATCATGAAAAACTGATTGAAAGAACTCTGCTTCGCAGAGTTCTTTTTTATTGTGCAACGAAAACCACGCGATAGTCGCGTGGTTCAATAGAGGTTTACCGATGAACAGACAGGAAACTAAAGTATATAACAAACGTAAATTGTTAAGCAACATTGTAGAATGATACAAACCAAATCGTTGTGAAGCCTTCC
>JAFQQW010000011.1 GCA_017410375.1 Clostridia bacterium
GAGGATTCCGCTCCATTGCTTGCTTTTTGTCAATTTGAACTCTACCGTACCTCTGTACGCCGACGAATTCAAATTGACAAAATATAACTTCCTTTTTCTTAAGTCTACAGCGTGTCGATAGGTTTATCGACACGCTGAAAGACACTTATAAAAGTGTCTTTTTAATGTATTCCATTGCTTTATTCCAATCTTCACGGCTGAAATAGTGCTGCCCTTCGCGCAGATGATAGCCGATATCGCCATCGTGGTACACCTCGCCGCCTTCCGGCAATCGGTTGTGATGTACAAACCCTTTATGTCCCTGACTTTCAAAAACTTCACTTGTCAGAACACAGTTTAAGAATTCAGAACTCGGATCAGCCCAGGTATCTTCTACTGCGCTTGCTACATAAATGTTACGCGGTGCAACAGATGCCATCAGAAAATGCTGATCAAAGGGCATTTTATGCTCTAAATTCTGATATTTCCAGTAATTTTCACAGAACCAGTACGGAAATCTCTTTGTGATTTCAAATACGTCTTCGCCAACCTTGTCCCGAGTAATGGCAGCTCCGCTGCAACCTGAATCGTTGGAATATGCGAGTGCAAAACGGGTATCGGTCGCGGCTGCTAAAAGCGCGGTTTTTCCGAGTCTGGAATGACCACACACAAACGCTTTGGATGCATCAAGCAAGGGATTTGTTTCTGCATAATCCATCAGGCGATGTGCTGCCCATGCCCACATAGCAATTTTCCCCGGGTCTGTGGGATTTTTTCGAATGCCATCCGGATATAAAACACCGGCAAAACCGTTTGTAAAATCATTGTCATCGGTTGTTACATCATTATATCCAAACGAAAGGGTCGCAAATCCGTTATCGACAATTTCTTCGGTGGGCATATATTTATCCGGCACGTCCGGTCTGAAATTAATGTGCACAAAGAAAGGATGCGGACCTTCTTTTGTGGGTATAACCGAATACGCAGGGAAACGAAATTCCTTGCCTTTTATTTCGGTGATAATCCATATCTTTTTAAGCACCGCTTTGCCTGCACAAAAATGGTACGCCCCTTTAACATCTTCTGTTTCAAAAGAAATTTTATCCGGCTTTGGCGGTAAGTAGCCATATTCTTCTCTCTGCAGAATTTCAAGCATTTCTTCCCGTTCTAAAAATCCGGGTAATTTTCTTCCAAGCAACATTTTTTTAAGCATTTTAAATCACCGTTCCTTTCGTCGCACTCATTGTAGCATAAATTTATTTGAAAAGCAAGCATTTTAAAGCAAAAAACTAAATCTGATACAATAGCACAAACAGAGGCATGGAAAAAATGCAAACCAACGTGGTTACAATGTTAACCGCTGTTGCAAAATCCGCATCTTTTTTATAAATTTGAGCAAATTGCATGATGGTTGCAGCTGTAGGTGTAATTGCCGCCAAAAGAGATATCAGTAAAATTTTATCTGCATTTACAATATCAATGTTTGCACGAATTATTTTTATAAGTAAAAGCACCAAAAACGGACAAACCAACATCCGCATAAACAAAACCAGATACAGCCTTTTATTTTTAAGCATCTTTTTAAAGTCAACATTTGCTGCCAGAATGCCTGCAATCAGCATGCCGACAGTACCGATCATACTGCCGAGCGAAGAGGTTACCTCTTTTGCAAATTTCGGTAAGCGTATGCCGAAAAACATCAGCAGCCCACCGATTACGATGGCAATCAGATTCACATTTAAAAGGATTTTCCTGAAACTAATTTTCTCGGACGAGGAAAAAATCTGTATGCCATGTGTCCACAAAAATATCAGCTGGACAGACATGAAGGCACAACTGTATATGACCCATTCCTCGCCGAGTACATATGACACAATCGGAATAATCAGATTTGCCGCATTAGAGTAAATGATAGATGCGCGTTCTGTGCTTGTTCCTTTAAAAAGCTTTAAGTAGATTCTGTCAAAAATCAGCAAAAGAATATGAACAACGATTGCCACAGCAAAAGCAAGTATTAAACCTTTCGTAATTTCTTGTGTTCTTTCCACATCAAAAGCATTTAAAATAGCGGCAGGCATCAGAAGATAAAGCGATATCTTGGAAAGTGCTGTACTGTCTTCGGTTTTTATAAGTCTTAATTTTACAAGCATGAACCCCAGCAACATAACCAGAGCCAGTTGCAGAATTTTATACAATAATAACGTTGAAATCATAAAAAACCTTCTCCGGATTATTCCTTACCTTGAATGTATTTGTCAATGGCTTCTGCCGCATTTTTACCTGCACCCATGGCAAGGATTACAGTTGCCGCACCGGTTACCGCGTCACCACCTGCAAAGACTCCTTTGCGCGAGGTTTGTCCCGTTTTTTCATCCGCGATGATACCGCCCCAGCTTTCCGTTTCTAAACCCTCGGTAGTGGATTTAATCAATGGATTCGGAGATGTACCTATAGATACAACCACACAGTCGCATTCCAAAACAAATTCGCTGTTTGTCTTTTCAACGGGTTTTCGTCTGCCGGATGCATCCGGATCGCTCAATTCCATTTCCACACATTTTAACCCCTTTACAAAGCCGTCCTCATCACCCAGCATTTCAACAGGATTTGTGAGTAATTTAAATTTAATGCCCTCTTCAAAGGCATGTTCAACCTCTTCGTTTCTGGCAGGAAGTTCAGCTAAAGAACGACGGTATACGATAGAAACCTCCTCTGCACCTAAGCGAAGCGCGCTTCTTGCCGCATCCATCGCTACATTACCGCCACCGATAACCGCAACTTTCTTGCCTCTGCGGATGGGTGTATCGCTGTCTTCAAGATATGCCTTCATTAAGTTTACACGGGTTAAAAATTCATTGGCGGAATAAACGCCCTTTAAATTTTCACCCGGAATATTCATAAATTTCGGCAAGCCTGCACCTGAACCGATAAAGACTGCTTCATAGCCTTCTTCATCCATCAGCTCGTCAATGGAAATGGTTCTGCCGACAACAGTGTTCGTAGCAAACGTAACACCCATAGACTTTAAGCCGTCTATTTCTTTTGCTACAATTTCTTTTGGAAGACGAAATTCGGGAATGCCATATACCAAAACGCCACCCGGGGTATGCAACGCCTCAAAAACCGTTACCGCATAGCCCATTCTGGCGAGGTCACCGGCGCAGGTGAGTCCTGCAGGACCTGAACCAATCACCGCAACCTTGTGTCCGTTTGGTGCAGGCAATTGCATTATCCCCTTTGCATGCGCGTTATGCCAGTCTGCCACAAAGCGTTCTAATCGACCAATTGCAACCGGCTCGCCCTTAAGACCACGAACGCATTTACCTTCACACTGGTTTTCCTGCGGGCAAACTCTGCCGCAAACCGCAGGCAATGCACTGGATTGAGACAAAATTTCGTATGCCTCTTCAAAGTTACCTTTTGCCACCTGACCGATAAATCCGGTGATGTTAATCCGAACAGGGCAACCACTTACACACGGCTTGTGTTTACATTGCAAACAGCGTTCTGCTTCATCCATAGCCTGTGCTGCTGTGTAACCGAGTGCAACCTCATTAAAATTCTTACCTCTTTCAATGGCATCCTGTACCGGCATTTCATTTTTATGCAAAGACATGTTTGGCATTTATTTCACCTCCTGACGGAACAAGTTGCAAACTTCATCATGCTTGTTTCTTTCAAATTTCTTATACATGGAAGCTCTGTCAATGGCTTCGTCAAAATCGATTTCATGCCCGTCAAATTCAGGACCGTCCACACACGCAAATTTAGTCTTACCGCCAACCGTTAATCTGCAACCACCACACATACCGGTACCATCTATCATAATGGGATTCATGCTGGCAACCGTTTTGATGCCGTATTCTTTGGTGAGCTTGCACACAAATTTCATCATGATTAAAGGTCCGATGGTAATTACTTCATCGTACTGTTCACCGCTTTCGATAAGCTTTTTAAGTGCATCGGTCACAAGCCCCTGCTCGCCTGCTGTACCGTCATCGGTCATCAGAATATATTTAGAGCTGTTATTCTTAAATTCGTCTTCTAAAATTACCAAATCCTTATTGCGGAAACCCACAATGGCGTGCACCTCCGCGCCCTGCTCAAATAGCTTTTTGGCAACCGGAAATGCAATGGCACAGCCTACGCCACCACCGATGATTGCAACCTTTTTAATACCTTCCGTTTCGGTTGCCTTACCTAAAGGCCCCACGAAATCCTGAATGGATTCGCCCTGCTGTTTCTGATTCAGCTTTTCGGTTGTTGCACCGACAATCTGAAAGATAATGGTTACCGTTCCTTTTTTGCGGTCAAAATCTGCTACGGTAAGCGGTATACGTTCACCGTTTTCATCTACGCGAAGTATAATAAACTGCCCCGGCTCTGCTTTTTTTGCTACAGCCGGTGCTTCAATTTCCATTAAGGTAACTGTCGGATTCAATTCCTTCTTTTTAACAATTTTGTACATAGTCATTTCCTTTCGGATATCAGAATAAAAAATATTATAACACAAAACTTAAAAAATAGCAAGAGTTTAAAAAGAAAACCCGCATGAATCATGCGGATTTTCAAATATAAAAGAACATTCTTTTACATCAAAAATGTACAGATTTGCCTGATGTAATGCTTTCGTAAACCGCGTTCATTGCTTCAATGGTACGTTTATGCCATTTTAAGTTAATGAGCGGAGTTTTGTGGTTGCGGATGTTGTCTACAAATTCATCAATCAAGCCAACCCATTCGTCAAAATAGGTATACTGCACGGTGTATCTGTCATTCGGGCAGCCATTGTGATAAACATTAGGTCCAAAGCAATCTGCCATCATACTTCCCTTTTCACCATTGATGGTGATGTTTACTTCCATTCGTTTCGGGAATACCTCCCAACCGGGTCCCGGAACTTTTAGTCTTTCTTCCATTTTTGACCAGGATGGGTCTAAAGAAAAGATTGTGCCGTCTTTCATTTTGCCAATAACCGAAAGCATGTCCTCTTCTTCCAAGTCTGGTCGGATATTGGGGGCAACTTCAGCATAAACGCTTTCAAAATCACTTCCCGTCATGTGACGAATCATATCAAAGATATGCGGATGGTCACAAAGTGCACCGCCTCTGAAACGAGTATCTCCCTCTTTGATCTGCACACGCTTGCCGTAGCTTTTTTCAGGCACGCCCTGCCAGGGAAACGCCCATACAGGCGAAAGTGTAATGTTTGTGGCATTAAAGGATTTTATTTTGCCGATGTCGCCGTTTTTCAAAGTTTCTTTCATGCGGGCAATGACAGGGTTATAATGCATTTCAAGCTCAATCTGGCATACAAGATTGTTTTTTTCTACGATTTCAATCATTTCATCATATTCAGCCATATCAAAGGTCGGAATTTTCATAGAAAGAATATGTATACCCCGCTCTGCACAAAGCTTCATCTGACGAAGGTGGTCGCTGTTTTCGCTTGCCAGCACAACCGCTTCAATTTCAGGATGTGTATTTAGCATTTCGATTTCCGAATCATAACACGGAATTCCATCCACACTATTTAAAAATATCTCTTTAACCGTTTCGTTTGCGGTACTTACTGCAACCCATTCAAGCTTTGGATTTTCTTTTAAAACCTGATAGTATTTTCTGGTATGTCCGTGGGTCATGGACATCATGGCAATTTTTAAAGGTTTCATTTAAAAAAGCACCTCTCTTTCTCCACTTTCAGCCGATTTTTGTGCTAACATCACAAGAGCATTCAAGTTTTCATCTGTCGCAAGCATTTCGGATACAGAGTTGTCTCTTGCAATCACAAATGCGCTTCTGACCAACGCAATTTCATCAGTTGATAAGCCGTAAAGCTCAAAATCCACATCGGTAAAAGCAAGATTTTTTTCACCGAATATGTACACAGAATCCTGCTTCAGCTGTGCATCTACCACAATGTCGCAGGCAATGCCCCTCTGTGAAATGACCTCGTGCTTATCTTTAACCGTCAAACCTGAAGGTAAGGTTGCTGCAAGCTCTAGTGTACACACAACACCATCTTCGGTAGTTGCTATCACATTTAATGCAACTTCATTTTTTACTGCCATGACCGACCTGATTTTTCTTTGTAATATGAACTGACACAAATCAAACTCTTTATAGAGTGCGGCGTATAAATCCTTGTCCTTAGCGGTGATATGTGCGGTACGCATAACACTTACGCCTTGAAGTGTACCATTGTTTACCATATTCTTCATTTCGATAAAGCGTCTTTCCTGACGGTGTGCCAAAAGCGGAATATCTGTACCGTTCATAACAACCGCTTCGTTTTTCAGCTCCGCCTTAACGTCAACAGAATATTTTTCTAATAAGAAATCCAGTTTTTGCTGTAAGTTCTGCATGAAATACCCTCCTTTTATTTTGGTTAAAGTATAACACAAAGGGCCTTACAATATAAATGCGATTTTCAACACACTTTTTACATTTTTCAAAACCACATATTGACACTGTTACGTAAAACTGTTAAAATTAAATTCGGTGATATTTATGTTTTTCAAAACAAATGACATAAACGTGAATTTACTTTCCTCATTAGAGTTAAAACACGGCTTTAACAATTCGGATGCAGGCGTTCGTCCTTACCACGCTTTATCATTTCGCATTGACGGGAATGCCAATTTTAAACACAACGGAAAGGTAACTCACGCTAAAACCGGAGATATTTTGTTTGCTCCTGCATACTGTCGTTACACCATTGACAGCTGTTTGGAACATCTTTTTGTTCTGCATTTTGAGTCCGATACACCGTTGCCGACAGACATACAGCTGTTTTCACCGGATAATCCCTCCTATTTTAAACGTAAATTTGAGGAATTGCACAAAGTGTGGAGCAAAAAGCAACCCGGCTATATATACGAATGCAAGTCCATTTTCTACCGTATTTTAATGCACATCGAACAGGAATATATGAAGAATAAGTACACCGGTTATCAGGACAAGCTGAATGAAGCGGTTGATTATATCCACGAACATTTTACCGCCCCGGAGTTATCTGTTGAAATGCTTGCTAAAATGAGTGCTATGAGCGGTACGTATTTTCGGAAAATGTTCCGGGAAAAACTTTCGGTTTCCCCTCGTCACTATATCAATATGCTAAAATTGGAACTTGCTACAGAGCTTTTAAGCTCCGGCTACTATACCGTATCCGAAGCTTCGGAAAAATGCGGATTTAAAAACATTCACTATTTCAGTGCCTTTATAAAAAAAGAAACGGGAAAATCTCCCTCTCATTTGATTCCAAACAAATAAAAAGACGTTTGCAAAACCATTGCAAACGTCTCAGACCGTCGAAAAAGTCGTTCTACCGCAAGCAATGACATTCTGAACGAAGTGAAGTGGCAGTGGCGTTGCCCGAATCAGAGATTCGGAACACTGTTGCATAGGGGACTGTTAGCCAAATCAAAGATTTGGACAGCACCCCTAAAGAATCTTAAGGAACGAACTGATGTTAAATGGAGCGGAATCCATCGAGGATTCCGCTCCATTGCTTGCTTTTTGCCAATTTGAACTCTACCGTACCTTTGTACGCCGACGAATTCAAATTGTCAAAATATAACTTCCTTTTTCTTAAGTCTACAGCGTGTCGATAGGTTTATCGACACGCTGAGACGTTTGCAAAACTATTGCAAACGTCTTTTACTTATTTTTTAATTTTCATGCCCACTTCGCGTAAAATCTCAACAGCAGGCACCGGAATTCTTCCCAAATGATCAGGGCCGACATTTAATAGATAGTTGATACCACGCTCATTTAAGTGTTCTTTTAAACGAATAACCTCATCTGCACTTTTCCAATTTGTGTCAAAGTAGTTAAATCCCCAGGTTTTATTTAATGTACCGGGCGATTCAGCTAAGATATCCGTCATGTATTCATCCGGAATTTCGTGGTCTTTAAGAGAAACGTAATCCCCGAGACCGTTACCGATTCTGGTATTTACCAAGCAGTCCGGTTGTAAAGATTTAACCAAATCAAAAAGCTCTTTGCTTTGTGCCTCGTTGATTCCGCGAGGCGTATCAAACCAAATCAGGCACAAATCACCGTACTTAGTTAAAATTTCTTTAACCTGCGGCAAAATCTTTGCTCTGAAACACTGTTCATATTCTTTCTTGCTTTCATCCGGGAAATCCCAGTTGTTACTCCAGGACAATCCCTTATTGGTCTCCCCTACGCGGCTGAAACCACCATTCGGCTCGTGCCAATCCAAATCCTGGGAATAATAAAGCCCCAGTTTCATGTCATGGCGTTTACACGCTTCTGCCAATTCTTGAATAACGTCACGTTTAAAAGGTGTTCCGTCCACAACATTAAAGTTATTGTATGCGGTTTTAAACAAGCAAAAGCCCTCGTGATGCTTACTCGTTACCACTAAATATTGTGCCCCTGCGTCTTTTGCAAGTTTTACCCATTCGTCCGCATCAAAATAGATTGGGTTAAAAATCTCTGCCAATTTTTCGTATTCGGCTTTCGGAATCTGAAATTTGGACTGAATCCATTCGCTGTAGTAGTTGGTTCGCTTGCCACGCCATTCACCTGCCAACAAGGAATATAACCCCCAATGAATCATAAGACCGAATTTTGCCTGTTTAAACCATTCTTTGTTATTCATTTTAAACCTCACTTATTTTACAGGAACAAGTTTAATCGCCGAAGCACGTCCTGTTCCGTTCGCTGTGCATTTGTAAACAAGTGTCGCTTCCTTGGTATTTTTGATTTCAAAAGAATCGTGAATCAAAACCCAGCCCGGCTCAACGGTTTCTCCGTCTGCAATCTTCATTGCCGCAGAACCGACCAATACTTCTTCGGTTCCGCTTCTGAAATAAATGTCAGCCTGCGGTGCATTTACGGTATGCGGAATACGCCAGTAATAAACCTTATATTTGCCGTCTTTTATATTTTCGAGTGGGAACAATGCTTCTGCTCCCGGTTTTTTAAGCCAGTAATGAGATTTACCGTCATAGTTTGGAACGGTCGGAGACTGGCCCCAAAGGGTTTCATCCACCACGGGACGAATAATCGTTTCACCTGCATACTCTTCATTATCAATTTTCTGGTCCGCCATAGAAACCTGCGGAATTTCAGATTCAACAACCTCTTCCGTTTCTTCAGACCCGGGCAATGGCTGATTGTAAACGGTAAGTTCAGGATTTTTAGCGTCTTCCGCTCTCTGCCAGATGCGGACATAGTCAATAACCTGTGCCGAGCCGTCGGTGTTGTCGTCCGGCGCACCGCCCCAGTTGATGATAGCGGTAGAAAAATACGGAAACAGCGGAATGGATGCGTTTTCGTTTTTCTTTTCAGAAATCACTTTGCCGTCAAAGTAATAAATCAGTTTATCCGGATTCCATTCAAGAGCATAGGTGTGATAATCTGCAGATAAATCGTACTGTGATTTATAGGTTTCAGAATACTGAATTCTGTCGCCCGTAAACCAGGAATGGTAGTTGGTATTGACTTTATTGGGATAATGCCCTTCGTTTACGTCCAGTTCGAACTGTTGTTTCGTATCGGTTACCTGCTTGCTGTTTGTAATCATCCAGAATGAATTGTTTACGCCCGATGCGGCAGAAATTTTATATCTTGCTTCCCAGTAACCGTACGCCTGACGGAAAACCTCCGGTTTAACCCATACCGACCCCGATGTCCAGCTTTTTCCTGCGCGCTCTTCTCTACGGTTTACAAGATAGAGATTTCCGTCATGCACTTCGGCATTTTCGGGCCATCTGGACGAAAGAATATGTCCCGGTGCAGAAGCATCGGATTTCCAGGTATCCCAGTCCATGGCATCACCTGAAAATTCATCGTTAAAGGTAAGTGTCCACGCCTCATTTGTTGGCGGTCCTGCCCATACAAACATCTGCATAAAACGTTTTAAAATCACTGCACCTTGTGCTCTGGTAGCATTTTCCAAGGCAGACACTGTTGTTTCGGATGTACCTTTGATAATACCTGTTTTGATTAAATATTGTAATGCATCTTCTGCCCAATCAGATACAGATGCAGTGTCTTTGAATTTTGCATAATCATCCGGCAAAGAATTCAGCCATTCGTCATTTTTGCCGATTTTTTGAATCGCATTGTAAGTGAAAAGTGCCATTTCCTCACGGGTAATGGGTTGTTCAGGCTTGAAACCTTCATCGGTCGGCAAGCCGTTTAAAAGTCCGTTTGCCTTGGCAGTTGCAACATAGGATGCATACCAGGCATCATGCGCAACATCGGCGTAAGATTCGCCTTTTATCAATTCAAAACCCATTGCGCGATCCAGAATGGTTACATATTCTGCGCGTGTAATTTGTGCTTCGGGATTGAACAGATTATCTGCTACACCCGAAACAAGACCTTCGTTTGCCATAAATTCCACATCATAATTTGCCCAATGCCCGACCATGTCATCGAATTTATCCAGCGAAGCCATAGATTGTTTTTCTGCGCTTAAAAGGGCTTCGGTATCGTTTTTCGGAGTTACATAAACAGTCTGCCACACATCTGCTTTTGCGCTGTTTAAAATTTCAAACGCCATAGTAGATGCTCTTGTATTTACTTTCGGGTCCGCGTTCGGCACGCAAACCAGCTTTACATATTCTTCATCCGGATTGCCTGCAAAATCGAATGTACCCAAAGTAACCCATTTACTTTCGGTAAGTTTTGTGGGGTCTAAAATAACCGTATCGACTTTACCATTGTGATAAACCTCGTATTTTACTTGCGGATTCTGGTTTTCATGCCAGTAGAGCAAATACACCGAAACACGGATATCACCGACAGCACTCAATTCAGGGCGGTATTCCAGGGTTACATTCTCATCCGCATTTGCCGCCCAAAGAGTTTTGGGGTAATTAACCATCGGACCCGATATAGAACCACTCATTCCCCAGTCGTTGTTAAAATAACAGGTTCCCTGCGGTTCTACGGTGATATTGGTAAGCAAGGTGGATTTTACTCCCTCTTCTTCTATCTTTTCTTCGGGTTTCTCTTTGGGTATGTACGTGTTTACCGTAATTTCTTTGTTCGAAGGCACGAGTTTGATAGAAGTGGCGCGAATATTACTTCCGTCCACCAATGTATAATGCACCTTTTCGTCTCCTGTCCCGGAAAAATCATATACGCCCATAGAAACCCATCCGGGAGTTTGTTCTTCACCCTCATCAAGCTTTTGATAAACTCTTGCTACGTCCTGCTTACCGTTATGGGAAACGATAAAATCAATATAAGCTTTATTATTAACATGCGGAAGTGTCCAGTAAAAAACTTCATACTTGCCTGCCTTTATATCGTTTATCTGATAAGTCATGGACGAACCGTTTGTGGCAGTCCATTTATGAGGAGAGCCGTCATAATTTTTCAAAGTGGCGGATTCACCCCAGTTTCCTGCCGTTTCCGTTACAGGAATCACAATTTCACCTTTCATTTCTTTAGTTGTAAATGTTTGGTCTGTGGTTTTGCTTGCAAATACAATCTGCACAGATGCTAAAAGCATACATATACAAAGCAAAACTGCAATACTTTTTTTCATTGTTCTCACCTTTCTATTTTTAAACTGTTTTGAGATATGTGGACGGATAGATACCAAAAAATTTACGGAATGCCGCAGAAAATGCATACGCATCAGAAAAGCCAATGCGTTTAGCCACTTCTTTTATTGTATAACCGCGGTAAAGCAAGTCGGTCGCAACACCCATTCTGTAATTTTTGATGTATTGATACGGCGTAATACCGATTTCTTTTTTAAAAAGCCGAACAAAGTAGTTTTTAGCACAATAAGCCTTTTCAGCGAGCATCTCCAGAGTAATTTCTTGCATGTAATTCAAGTGAATGAACTCAAGAGCATTATTGATACGAACGCTTCCGGCTAATGTGACCGGATATTCCATGCTCACGCACCGCATGGCAATCTCAATTGCAGATTCAAGCAAATGAATGTATTTGGAACTCTTGTTGTTATCATGACATTTTCTGCCCAGAGACATACAAAAACGCAATGCATTTGCAGCAGGCGTGTCCTGCTCGGGCGGAACTTCTATCACATGCTCACCGAACACCAACGGAACAGATACAAAATCAATCCATTCATGATTTACGATTGTGCCGGGCAAAAACTGTGGATTAAACTCTAAGTTTTGCGGAAACAGATAAATATGATTTGGCTTGATTTGTATATGCATGCCATTATCAATATAGATAAGTCCTTTGCATTTGTAGCAATGCAATCGGTTTACATTCTGGGGCAGCATTCTCGAATCATGCCACGTTTCAATGTTGCCTGCCGACCAGACCATAACTTTCTCTGCCAAATGCCTCACCCCAATCTTAACTTTGAGTAAAATTGAAAAAATATAACTTTCCCTTTATTAACAATAACATAAAAGAGCAAAAAAATAAATAGTTTTTCTAAAAAAGTTTATTTTGAACATTAAAAAGATAGGAATGCAGAATTTTAATTGTTGACAAGCAGAACACTTAAGTGATAATATATTTGAAAAGGAGTGATACTATTGAATCCGTTGATTTTACTACCAAACACCATTTATATTTTAAGAAGCAAAAGAAACCAGGACCTTATAACCAATATTGAAGAGTACTCGGTTTATTATGAAAACATTTTGTATCCGTACAAACAGGAATACGATGTTAAAATCGACTGTCCTTTTGGTATGAATCTCGGCAGATGCTGGAGAATTACCAATTTTGACACATGTCCCAAAAACTTTCCGCTTACACTTTCAGTCTACCTGTACGGAGAATTGCTGGCTAAAAAAAGCATTACCGTTGAAATCACAGAACGTCGTTCTAAAGAAATGTCTCTTTTGTGCATTGGTGACAGTATGACACAGGCAGAAGAATATGAGTTGCAAGCAATATCCAAAGCCGAAAATATTAAAACTCTCGGCACAAGGCATTGCAAATATGTAAATCATGAGGGGCGTGGCGGATTAAAACTTTACAGCTATCGACACATTTATGCAAACCAAGGTTGGTTTACTTCCCCATTTCTGTTTCCCGAAAACATTCCGGGGAAATTGTACTATGGAGACATAAGCTACTGGGAGGACGTCCGGGACAACCCGAATCACTATACCAATGTGGGTTTTAAATATGCTCCGATTCAGGAAGGCATGTACTGCTTAAAAGATAAAAAACTATGTTTGTTTGAAAATGATTCTTATAAAGTTGTAGACGAAAATCCTGTTTTTAATTTTGATTTTAAAAAGTATCAGGAACGGTTTAACATCGAAACACCGGATGTTGTGACCTTTTTATTCGCCGCAAACGATTTACAAACCGTAGCATATGAAAAAACAGCAGAAGAGATTCAAAAAATGCTGATTTATCAGCAGGAAATGCTGGACGACATTCAAAAGTATGTAAAAACCATTGTAATCTGTCTCCCGATCTGTGGTGCAGACCAGTACTGTTGGGGAAAAACAATGGGATGTGTCGGCACTGTCAAGCAATACGAGTATAATATGAAGCAATATGCAAATGCTCTGCTTGAAGTCTACGACAACCGTGAAAGCGAAGGTATTTATCTTTGCCCCATGAACGCAGTTTGCGACCCCTTAGCAGGCTTTGATACCGACCACAGCCCTGCTAATCTGTATTCTGTTTTACCTGTATTCCACCAGGCCAACTGGGTTCATCCCAATATTTCCGGTTATAAACAGATGGGAGATGCTCTTGCAGGCGTCCTTTGTAAAATCAAATCGATATAATAACAAAAACACCTTGCAAATCGCAAGGTGTTTTGTTATTGATTCCACATATAGTCACACACTTCGACAGAAAGCTTTAAATACTTTTCCATTACAAATTCGGGCATATTTCCATACACATATTCCAAACAAAAAACACCGTTATAACCAGCCTCTTTCATAATTTTAACGCACGAATCCCAATCTGTATTCCCCATAAAAGGCATTTCGTGATAATCAGCACCGTGGTTGTCATGGACATGTGTACATTCAACGTATTGTATGAGTTTTTTAAGTTCTTCCACATGCTTGTCCCCAAATTCAGCATAGGCGTGACCGAAATCCCAGCAACAAACAGCCGAAGGACTGTTAAACGATTCAATCAAAGCTTTCAGCTCATCGGATTTTGAACAAAATCTGCGGATCGGCTTACCGTCCTCAAAAACTGTCTCAAAAGCGATTTTCACACCATCTTTTTCCGCTTGTTTTACATAAGGAAGATATAAATCGTGATTATGTTTTAAAGCAATTTCTGCATCAAAGGGCATATTCGCAGGATATTCATCGCCATGTACCACCATATATTTTGCACCTAATTCAACCGTTGCACGATACGCACGATCGATTGCCTCAAGGTGATTGTTTCCGTAGCTGCCATACCGATTAAACGGTCCGTGCGTCTGCGCAATATACAAACCGTTTTTCTGCGCACATTCTAACGTCTCTGTCATTGAATCGTGCCAGTTGTGCTCTTTTACCGGCGGCGTATAGTCTAATGCTTTAAATCCCGCTTTGGCAATCATTTCTATCGCTTTCTGCGCGCTAAGTTTTTTTGTGACGTATCCTAAATTGATTCCATAATCCATAAAATGCACTCCTTTCGGTTTTTTTCAGTATATCATTTTAACCTTTTAAAGTCAATCTTTAAATATATTTTAAGATAAGTAAAATATAGTTTTAGCAATTGATTTTCACATCCAAAAATGATATTATTAAAATAGGAAAAAAGAAAGGTTGATGGAATATGAGAAAATTTTCTTGTGCATTTCTTATCGTGTTACTGATATGCATGACATTTTTATGTGTATCAACAGTCGCATACACTTACGAAAACGAGCTTAACTTCCCCGCTTACGGTCAGGAAGACAAAACAGCTGTTTCAACTGCGACTTTGACAGGAAACGGAACAGCCGTTACGTTCAAAAAAATTACCGCTTCTGATGGCAAATCTTATATTCAGCGTCAAACAACCGTAAACGGTGTCGCTGTAGATGATTACACAGACGGTCTTGGTTTTTTGGTCATGTATGCCACCTCCACTACGCCACAAAACTGGTATGGCGGAACAAATGAAAACTATCCCAAATTTGTCGGCAGTTACAATGCGCAATCATTTAGCACCGCAAACGTTTTTGCTGGCGGTTATCCTTCATGGGTTACTATGTCAGATATGACCATTGGAACCAACAAAGTCACCATGACCGGTGAAAATGACTTTGCAAAAATCACAGCTATCTGGTATATGACACAAAACGACAAAGACCCCAAAGTTGATCTTACCATATCTGTGAAAAAAACAGGTTATTACAGCTTTGGTATGTTCACTTCGCCTAAATCCTTTTCAAAAGACAGCATGAAATTTATTCAGGTTCCTTTCCGTTACAGCGAAAAAGGTTTGCCGACCGATTGCTACCTCGTATCTGAAGCATATTCAACAGCAAGTGTTTCGCAGGTTACCACCAACACAGGTACCAAAATTGCAAACAAGGATGTGACCTACGGTATTTTTGTTGATCCTAAATCCATTGTCTCGGAAGGTGATGCTTCCGCCAAAACGATGCGTTGGGTAAAGAGCAATGCGTATTACGGCTATTATGATGATAATTTTACCTATAAAACTGTAGATTCTACCGCGGCACAATCCAATTACGGTCTGTCCATCAGAGGCAAAGACGGAAATGTGCAGCCCGGTGCTTTTGCGCCGATTATGGGCACAGCAGACAGTAATTTTATTGTTGACGGTGTTTACAGAATCACTTATCGCCCCATGGTAACGGTATCCGAGCCTGCCATTTCAAGCTGGTACGACAATTACAAAAGAGTGCTTACCGATTATCTGAACGTGACCGACTACAGAGACAATTATTACGCGTCCATGACCGACACCATTTTTAACATGACAGATTTAGCTATGGATGATTTTTACGGTGGCTGGAGCGACGACGGTAAAGCCCATTATAACATGGAAGGCAGAAATGTTGTGTCAGATGCAGATCCCCTTTCCTATATGCAGTTGTATCTTTTGACTGAAGATAATACTATTTTAAACGAAAGAACCATTCCGTCCATGGAGTTCATTTTGTCACGTTCATCTGCAATCTACAACGCTTACGGCCGCATGGACAATGTAGGAACAGCACATGGCTATGGTTCGCCTGCGCACATGGTAAATGCACTGTTAGCAAACTCGGACACTTTGTCTACGGGCTACACCGCAATGGGATTTCCGGCTGACAAAGAAGGCACAGAAGGCATTGGCAATTCTTCTTATTATGGCGCATATAAAATGACGATGGGTATGATGCCCTACTATCAGTACTTAGCCGCAATCCGTTTAAACGGCACTTACATATCTAAAGCAAGTCAAAGCGGCGTAAAAAATCCGTCGGAATATCTGTGGCAATCCAGAGCACTTGCATTAAACAAGCCCGACACAGATGATGAAACAGCAGAAAAACAGCTTTCCCGTGCCAAAACACACGGCGGTTGGTACGTTGACCGAAGAGTCAATCTCAACTACACCGATGCACAAGTTGCAAACGGTGCCCACAACGTTCCTAACGACCAGTTGTTTATTTTCAAAGATTTTATGCCGAACATCCATTGTCTGCTCGAGCTTTACGAAGAAACCAAGGAACAAAAATATTTAGACGCCGCACAGGAATCTGCAAGACGTCTGATTACCACCCTCTGGTCCACATATATGCCTGAAGAAGATGAAAACTATGTTATCGATTCTGCCAAAGCAAGTTATATTAATCAGATACAAAAGGGCAATACCGCAAACCAGATGTGGTGGCACGGTGACACCCGATTCCGTTTAGGCGAAGCGGATGATGCATGGAATGCTAACACCGGCTATATTGCAAAATGGAATTCTACTGCCCCTGGACAAACCGCAACCACCGTTCCTGCCTGGACTGTTTCACGAGTTGGTCTTGGTATTGAACAAACGACTACTTTTGCATATTACAGCGGAAACATCATCATGTCTACCTGGGCACCGGATTTGATGCGTATCGCAGAACTTACCGGCGATGAAATGCTGGAAACCTTTGCAAGAAACGCACTTGTAGGCAGATTTGCAAACTACCCCAGTTACTATCTGACCGAGTATTCCACCTATCAGCAACAAAAGAATTTCCCGTACACAGGACCCGATACAACGCAAATTTACTATCATCATATCCCTGTTATGATCAGTATGCTTCAGGATTTCCTGATTTCACAAGCATATGCATGGTCGGATAAGTTGGTAGATTTCCCCTCTGTCCGAAGCCAAGGGTATCATTATTACAGTTCTCGTCATTACGGCTTTGCACCCGGAAAAATTTTCAACGAAAAAGATATGTGGCTCTGGATGAAGAAGGGGCTTATCACCGTTGATAACAAGCAAATCGACTGGTTCGGTGCACGCAAGGATGGAAGAGCGGCATTTGTATTTACAAATGCGTCTGACGAATCTGTAACCACCAATGTTACGTTCGGGGATGAAGTTAATATGGCAAGTCGCGTAAACTCTATTACTTACACAAGCGGTGCCGCAAATGCAACCAAAGTTATTGAAAACAAAGCAACAACGGTTACCGTACCGCCAAAAACCACCGTTGCCATTGCATTTAACGCCAATGTAGAAGCTCCCGGATTTGCGAAGATGTATGGTACAGATTTAACTGATACAAGCAACAGTCATGTAAAATCCTCTGTGATAAACGAGAATGACGTAATCGGCAACGTGGTTCAAATTTCGCCCGACAGCTATAACGTTCATGTGTACTCTACCTACAGACCCACATCAGTTGATGCAGACAACGGCATTTCCAGAATGATTATCCGCTACTCCATCGGCGGCGAGAGTTGGAAAGCAGAAACCGATTTAACCTTCCCGTTTGAGTTCAGCATTCCGGTATCAGATTCTTCCAAAAACTTTAAATACAAAGTCGAATTGTATGATAAGAATTCTACAAAAGTTGGTACATCTGAAGAATGCACACTAAGTGCAAGTTACATTAAAGAAGAGGTGCCTGTGATTTTAACAACAACCACAACGCACGGCACAACCGTTTCTGCAACCGGAAATCCAACCATCTCCGGCTGGGGTGCTGCAAACAACACAAAAATTACGCAGACAGGTAATTGCTTTGCATTTTTCAAAATGGGTAACGATTCAGGTGTAGATGTGCCCTTAACCTTAATTTTTACGTTGTATGACAGCAACAACAATTTCAAACGTATCGCAAAGGTTGTAAACACAAGCATCTCCGCTTCAAGCACCACAAGCTCACCCGTTAATATCAGCACCAAAACTGATGACCCTATTGTTTTAACTGAAAACGATATGGGAGATCATTTTGTTGTGTATGTCTGGAGCGACTTAAACTCCATAAAACCTTATATGCACAAATATGATTTTACAACCGGAAAAACAATTGTAAAATAAACCAAAAGCCATTTGACTTAACTGTCAAATGGCTTTTTCATTATATATGATAATCACTTGACTTAATTTTCTTGTATTCACTTGGAGAATATCCGGTATATTTTTTAAAAACTCGGCTAAAATACAACGAATTATCATATCCAACAGCAGAGGAAACCTCTGTAACATTTTTATTCGTGCTGTCAAAATATCCTTTTGCAGCGGTTATCCTAAGCGACATTATATATTGCATCGGTGTCATTTTCATTATGTTTTTGAAACTGATAATGAATCTGTTGACTGTCATAAGATGTTCCTGTGCATACTGTTCAATAGATATTTCCTTATTATAATTCTCCTCAAAATAATGTGCTGCTCTTTCTATTTCATTCACCAAATCACTTTTATTTTGTTTTCCCTCTTTTACAAATCTGTTGATAGCCAATAAAACATGTCTTAGTAAAATTCTCAGCATTTCCTCATAATTTACACGCTGGAGCTGAAGCTCTCTTATAATTTGATTGAATATCCACGGATAATCCGGAGACACTCCGGTAAAAAATACATTTTCATCTTTAGGGAGTTCATAGTGGGCAAGATATTTCTCAACTTCAGAACCTGTAAAATGCACCCAATACACTTCTGTCTTATCTGAAGCATAGTAATAATACACCTGCGGTTCTCCCGGTCGAAATAAAATCATATTTCCTTTTTGTACTATTGTTTCTTCCCCGGTGTTTTTGAAATAAAAATGTCCCTTACCATGAGCAATGTATAATAGTTGATAATCATTTCTTCCTTCCGGGTGAGGTGTTTCTATTACAGGTGTGGTGTGAACCCTATAATATCCGCAATTGTTTATTCTAAGAGGTACTGATAGGTCCTCTAAATTTGGATTTTCATCATCTATATAAGCCACATTTATATACATGTGTCTTCCTCCTACTTTTGGGATTATGTGTATATTATACACCAAATCTTTCTATTTTTCAATACATTATCGTGATTTTGTGCATATTTTTGTTGATTTACTTTATTGTAATCAATGACCAGCAATGATATAATTTAGACAACAGCAAAAGATTGGCAAAAATTTTATATAAAGGAGCGATATTATGAAAAAGGAAGAAACAAAGTATTTAAAATGGTATCATAAGATAGGTTATGGTTCGGGAGATGTGGCAGGAAATGTTGTATATGCACTTTTAACTGCTTTCGTGATGTTCTACCTGACTGACACAATCGGTTTAAGTATGGGTGTGGTTGGAACGCTTATTGCATTATCCAAAGTATTCGATGGTGTTACAGACTTCTTTTTTGGAAGAATGATTGACAAAACACACACAAAGATGGGTAAAGCACGTCCGTGGATGTTGTGGCCTTACATAGGCTGCGCCATTGCTCTTGTTGCTTGTTTTGCAGTTCCGACAAGTTGGGGCAAAACCGCACAGTATATTTTCTTCTTTATCTCTTACACACTTTTAAATGCAGTATTTTTTACAGCAAATAACATTGCATACGCATCACTTACTGCATTGATAACAAAGAACACGAGCGAACGTGTACAGCTCGGTTCTATCAGATTTATTTTTGCATTTGGAACAAGTATGCTTATTCAGTATATTACAATAGATGCAGTAGGTTGGTTCGGTGGTGGAGCTGAAGGTTGGAGAATTGTTGCAATCATCTATGCAATAATCGGTCTTATTGTCAACACTATCTCCGTTTTTTCTGTTAAAGAACTTCCTGAAGCAGACGAAGGAATGGAAAAAGAAAGAGCTGAAGAACATAAGCTTACATTTCTTAAATCTTTTAAGCTTCTTCTCAAAAACAAATACTATGTTATCATCTGTATAACATACATTTTTACACAGCTCTATACTGCTTTATTGGGCATGGGTATCTATTATATGAAGTATATCTTGGGTAATGAAGATCTTTTCGGTGATTTTGCCCTTGCCATAAACATCCCAATGGTAGCAATGCTTTTGGTATTACCTTTTATCATTGAAAAAATGGGCGGAATGTATAAACTGAACATTATTGGATATGTTGTTGCAACGATTGGAAGACTTGGCGTTATGGCTTCTGCTTACTTTGGTAGTATCTCTCTTATGCTCGGTTTTACTGCACTTGCAACGATCGGTATTGCACCTCTTCAGGGTGACCTTAATGCACTTATTGCATCTTGTTCTGAATATACAACAATGAAAACCGGACATCGTCTTGACGGTATGATGTACTCCTGCTCATCTCTTGGTCTAAAAATTGGCGGTGCATTAGGAACCGCAATTTGCGGATGGCTCTTGGATGCTGCAGGATATATTGAAAATGCCGCTGTTCAAACAGAAGCTACAATCGGTATGCTCCACTTCCTTTACTTATGGGCACCTACAATTCTCTGTGGTATTGTAATGTTGCTTCTTTCTCGTCTTAATGTAGAAAAAGCAAATAAAAAGCTTATGGAAGAAAAGAATATCGAAAAAACAAGAACTGTTTACGGTAATATATAAGAGGTGGCTACAATGCGTGAATTTGAAAAATTTGAAAGAATTGGCACAACACCGCACCGTAGTTATTACATCCCGTTTGCACCAAATGATGTTGTTGGAACAAAGCACAGCATTTTGGATAAAACATCAAGCTCACGTTTCACTTCGCTTGATGGTATGTGGCAAATAAAACAGCATAATCATGTTGACGATTTTGAGGTTAATGAACAGCTTACAGAATCCATTCCGGTTCCTGCTTGTGTTCAGATGCATGGATATGACCACATTCAGTATCTTAATACACGCTATCCTTTCCCGGTTATGCTTCCACATCTGCCATACGAGAATCCGTGTTGGCATTATCGCAGAACCTTTTATCTGAATAAAAAGGCAAGCGAAAAGTATTACATCAATTTTGAAGGCGTTGATAGCAGTTTCTATTTATATATTAACGGACAACTTAAAGGATATTCTCAGATTTCCCATGCAACAAGCGAATTCGACATTACAGAACTTGCAGTTAACGGTGAAAATACAATAGATGTACTTGTATTAAAATGGTGTATATCTACATATCTTGAATGTCAGGATAAGTTCCGTTTTTCCGGTATATTCAGAAATGTGTATTTGCTTACACGCCCGAAAAATCACATTACTGACTACAAAATTGACACAACGATTGATGGTTCTAATGGCATTCTGACATTTCATAATGAAAGTCCTGTTGATATCAGGGTTGCAATCAATGGAAAATCCACATTAGTTCCAAAAGATGTAAGCACTGATATTGTTGTTCCAAATGTTAGGTTATGGAGTGCAGAAGAACCTAATCTTTACACAGTTGAGCTTCACACAAGAACAGAAAAAATAATTGAAAGCATTGGTTTCAGAGAGGTAACCATTGACGGTCCTGTATTTAAAATCAATGGCGAACCCGTAAAACTTAAAGGCGTTAACCGACACGACTTTAATTGTGAAACTGCTGCAACTGTCAGCCTTGAGGATATGGCAAAAGACATTCATCTTATGAAAGAATTGAATGTCAACGCTGTAAGAACCTCACACTATCCTAACAGCCCTGAATTTTATATGCTCTGTGATAAGTTTGGTATC